>CANJIM010000014.1 GCA_947474495.1 Rhodospirillaceae bacterium | reverse complement strand
TTTCCGTCCGGCTCTCGGACCCCGTCATCGCCCTCGGAGTGCCATTGCATGCAGCGCGTGAAGCTCGACCGCATCGACCGCCAAATCCTGCGCGATTTGCAGGAAGACGGCCGCATGACCAACGTGGAGCTGGCGCGCCGCGCCGGCATCTCGGCGCCGCCCTGCCTGCGCCGCGTGCGCGCGCTGGAAAAGTCCGGCTATATCCGTGGCTATCATGCCGAGGTCGCGGCGCGCGAGCTCGGCTACAAGGAAATGTTCTTCGCCTTGGTCGGGCTCGACAGCCAGGCGCAGGAGGTGCTGTCCGGTTTCGAAGCGGCCATGACCGATTGGGCCGAGGTGCGCGAGTGCCACATGATCCGCGGCGGTGGCGATTTCCTCCTAAAGGTCGTCGCCAAGGACAAGGAACATCGCGACGCGCTGACCATGCGCATCACCTCGACGGCCCATGTCAGCCGCGTCACCACGCTGGAATCGATCCGCTCGTCGAAGGTCCAGCCCGGCGTGCCGGTCGATCTGGATTCGCCGGAAGAATAAACGTTTCGCGACGTAACGAAAAAGGCCCGCCGAATCGGCGGGCCTTTTGATTCGCGTGCGTGCGTGAAGGTTACTTGTACTTCACCTTCATCACTTCGTAGGACTTCGAGCCGCCCGGCGTGGTGACTTCCACCGTGTCGCCCGGCTCCTTGCCGATCAACGCGCGCGCCAACGGTGCGGCGACCGAGAGCAGGCCGCTGCCGATGTCGCTTTCGTCGGCGCCAACGATGCGATAGGTCGATTCCTCGTCGGTGTCCTCGTCGGCCAGCGTTACCGTCGCGCCGAAGCGGATGGTCTTGCCGGTCATCTTCGACGAATCGATCACCTCGGCGCGGCTGATCTTGTCCTCGAGCTCGAGCACGCGGCCTTCGATGAAGCTCTGCTTCTCGCGCGCGGCGTGATACTCGGCGTTTTCCGACAGATCGCCATGCTCGCGCGCTTCGGCGATGGCGCGAATCACCGCCGGACGCTGGACGTCCTTCAAATTCTTCAGCTCGGCGACCATGTGCTCATAGCCGGCCGGCGTCATTGGCATCTTTTCCATAGTCTCTCGAACCGCTTTCGAAAACTGAACGACGCGAATATCCCACCCGTCAAAATTTCGCTGCCCCGGCGCGCCGCTGAGGCTGGCGCGCAGAATGGGCAGCTTAACTTTGCGGAAGGCCCCAACATGAACGAGGGCCGCGAGTCTGGATCGGAACCCAGCCTTAGAAGCCCAAGGGTGCCGACTCCGTGGCCCCCCTGTCAATTAGAAGGTGGTTTATGCCGCCAACTTATACACAGGCGCATCACGCCGCGGCAGTTAACGCTGTGCGCCGTCGGTCGTTCAATAGTGTCGTTAATTGATGAGCTTAGAACGTCGCCTTGAAATAAGACTGCAACGGCGCGACTTCAAGGCTCCCCGACTTCACTGCGGCAATGCCCTCGACCGCCGCCAAGGCGCCGGCCACGGTGGTGTAATAGGGGATTTTATTCATCAGCGCGGTGCGGCGCAGATCGAAGCTGTCGGACATCGCCTGCTTACCTTCGGTGGTGTTGAAGACGAGCTGCACTTCGCCGTTCTTCATCGAATCGACGATATGCGGGCGGCCTTCAAGCACCTTGTTGATGACGCCGCAGGGGATCGACTGCTCGGCGAGATAGCGCGCCGTACCGCGCGTACCGATCAGCGTGAAGCCCATTTCGACCAGGCGGCGTGCCGCCTTGGCGATCGGCGTCTTGTCGCGGTCTTTCACCGAAATGAAGACCGTGCCGGAGGTCGGAACCTTGGTGCCGCCGCCGAGCTGCGATTTCGCCCAGGCGCGGCCGAAGTCGGTGTCGATGCCCATCACTTCGCCGGTCGATTTCATCTCGGGGCCGAGGATGATGTCGACGCCGGGGAAGCGCGCGAAGGGGAACACGGCTTCCTTCACCGCGATATGCTTGGGCTTCCAGGCATTGTCGGACAGCTTGAAGCTCGCCAGCGATTCGCCGGCCATGACGCGGGCGGCGATCTTGGCGACGGCAACGCCGGTCGCCTTGGCGACGAAGGGCACCGTGCGCGAGGCGCGCGGATTGACTTCGAGGATGTAGACCTCGCCGTCCTTCACTGCGAACTGCACGTTCATCAGGCCTTTGACCTTGAGCGCCTTGGCGAGGATCACGGTCTGCGCGCGAATCTCGTCGATGATGGCTTTCGACAGCGAGCGCGGCGGCAGCGAGCAGGCGGAGTCGCCGGAATGCACGCCGGCCTCTTCGATATGCTCCATGATGCCGGCGACATAGACGTCCTTGCGATCCGAGATCGCGTCGACGTCCACTTCAGTGGCGTCCTGCAGGTAGCTGTCGATCAGCACCGGATTGCCGGCCGAGACCTTCACGGCGGTCGTCATGTAGCGGTCGAGCTGCTCGCGCTCATGGACGATCTCCATGGCGCGGCCGCCGAGCACGTAGGACGGACGCACCAGGATCGGATAACCGATCTTGGCGGCGACCTTTACCGCGTCGGGGATCGAGCGGGCGATGCCGTTGACCGGTTGGCGCAATTTCAGGCGCTTCAAGAGGCGCTGGAAGCGCTCGCGGTCTTCGGCGATGTCGATGGCGTCCTGCGTCGTGCCGAGGATCGGCACGCCGGCTTTGGCCAAGGCGGCGGCGAGCTTGAGCGGCGTCTGGCCGCCGAACTGGACGATGACGCCGAGCAGCTTGCCGGCCGACATTTCGAGGCGGGCGATCTCCAGCACGTCCTCGGCGGTCAGCGGCTCGAAATAGAGGCGGTCGGAGGTGTCGTAGTCGGTCGACACGGTCTCCGGGTTGCAGTTGACCATGATCGATTCGATGCCGACGTCCTTGAGGGCGTAGGCGGCATGGACGCAGCAATAGTCGAACTCGATGCCCTGGCCGATGCGGTTGGGGCCGCCGCCGAGGATCATCACCTTCTTGCGCGTCGACGGCTCGGATTCGTTCTCGGCCGGCGACAGGCCGTCGCCTTCGTAGGTCGAATACATGTAAGGCGTGCGCGATTCGAATTCGCCGGCGCAGGTGTCGATACGCTTGTAGACCGGGTGGACGCCGAGCGATTTGCGGCGTGCCGCCACTTTGTCCTCAGTGACGCCGGTCAATTCGGCGAGCCGCATGTCGGAGAAGCCCTGACGCTTCAGCGCGTGCAGCGTGAAGGCGTCTTTCGGCAGGCCGTTCTTCTTCACCTCGGCCTCGACCTTCACCAAGGCTTCGACTTGCGCGAGGAACCAGGGGTCATACGAGCAAGCGGCCTGAATCTCGTCCAGCGTCATGCCGAAGCGGAAGGCCTGAGCGATGGTGAGCAGGCGGTCGGGCGTCGGGCGGGCGAGCGCCTTGCGAATGGCGTCCTTGTCGGGCGCGCCTTCGATGACGACTTCGTTGAGGCCGGTGAGGCCCGTCTCCATCGAGCGCAGCGCCTTCTGCAGGGATTCGGCGAAGCTGCGGCCGACCGACATGGCCTCGCCGACCGACTTCATTGAGGTGGTGAGCAGGGCGTTGGTGCCGGGGAACTTCTCGAAGGTGAAGCGCGGCATCTTGGTGACGACGTAATCGATGGTCGGCTCGAACGAGGCCGGCGTCGCGCCGCCGGTGATGTCGTTGCTCAGCTCGTCGAGCGTGTAGCCGACGGCGAGCTTGGCGGCGATCTTGGCGATCGGAAAGCCGGTGGCCTTCGAGGCCAGGGCAGAGGAGCGCGACACGCGCGGATTCATTTCGATGACGACCATGCGGCCGGTCTTGGGATCGACGGCGAATTGGACATTCGAGCCGCCGGTCTCGACGCCGATCTCGCGCAGCACCGCGATCGAGGCGTTGCGCATGATCTGATATTCTTTGTCTGTCAGCGTCAGCGCCGGGGCGACCGTCACCGAATCGCCGGTGTGAATGCCCATCGGATCGATGTTCTCGATCGAGCAGATGATGATGCAGTTGTCCGCTTTGTCGCGGACGACTTCCATCTCGAACTCTTTCCAGCCGAGCACGGATTCCTCGACCAGCACTTCGCTGGTCGGCGAGGCATCCAAGCCGCCGGCGACGATGGCTTCGAACTCGTCGCGGTTGTAAGCGATGCCGCCGCCGGTGCCGGCCAGCGTGAAGGATGGGCGGATGATCGCCGGTAGGCCGGTGAGCTTCAGCGCCTCGCGCGCCTCGTCCATGTTGTGGGCGATGGAGCTCTTGGGGCTTTCCAGCCTGATGCGGTCCATGGCGTCGCGGAATAGCAAGCGGTCTTCGGCCATGTCGATGGCGGCCTTGTTGGCGCCGATCATCTCGACCTTGAACTTCTTCAGCACGCCCATCTTGTCGAGCGACAGGGCGGTGTTCAGCGCGGTCTGGCCGCCCATGGTCGGCAGCAGCGCGTCGGGGCGCTCCTTCTCGATGATCTTGGCGACGATCTCCGGCGTGATCGGCTCGATGTAGGTGGCGTCGGCCAGACCCGGGTCGGTCATGATCGTCGCCGGGTTCGAGTTGACCAGGATGACGCGGTAGCCTTCCTCCTTCAGCGCCTTGCAAGCTTGCGCGCCCGAATAATCGAACTCGCAGGCCTGGCCGATAACGATCGGGCCGGCGCCGATGATGAGGATGGATTTGAGATCAGTGCGCTTGGGCATGGGCCTTCAATCGAAAAGCGTATGGCGAAAAGCGAAAGAACGAACGCGAGAGGCTTACTTCTTCGCGTCCATCAATTTGACGAAGCGCTCGAAGAGATAGTGGCTGTCTTGCGGGCCGGGCGAGGCCTCGGGGTGGTACTGCACGGAGAACACCGGCTTGCCTTCGACGCGCAGGCCCTCGAGCACGCCGTCGAACAGCGAGACGTGGGTCGCCTTGACGCCTTTCGGCAGGCTGTCCGGCATGACGGCGAAGCCGTGGTTCTGGCTGGTGATCTCGACCTTGCCGGTCTCCAGATCTTTCACCGGCTGGTTGGCGCCGCGATGGCCGAGCGGCAGCTTCTTGGTTTTCGCGCCGAGCGCGAGGCCGAGCATTTGATGGCCGAGGCAGATGCCGAACAGCGGCTTGCCGGTTTCGAGAATTTTCTGAATCACCGGCACGGCATAGACGCCGGTGGCGGCCGGATCGCCGGGACCGTTCGACAGGAACACGCCGTCGGGCTTGTGGCGCAGGATGTCTTCGGCGCTGGCGGTCGCCGGCACCACGGTGACTTTGCAACCGGCGGCGGCCAGGCAACGCAGGATGTTGCGCTTGGCGCCGTAATCGACGGCGACGACGTGATGCTTGGGCTTGCTCTGCGTGGCGTAGCCCTTGCCGAGCGTCCAGGCCGCTTCGTCCCAACTGTAGGTCTGGCGGCAGGAGACGTCTTTGGCGAGGTCCATGCCTTCGAGGCCGGGCCAGGCCTTCGCCTGCACAATCAGCGCCGGAATGTCGATCAGCTCGGGCTTCTTCGGCGCGTTCGGTTGATGGACGATGACGCCGTTGGGCGCGCCCGCGTCGCGGATCAGCCGCGTCAGGCGGCGCGTGTCGACGCCGGCGATGCCGACCATGTCGTGGGATTTGAGCCAGGCATCGAGATGCTGCGCGGCGCGCCAGTTGGCCGGTTCGCTGATCGAGGCCTTGATCACCAGGCCGCGCGCGGCCGGCGTCGTCGTCTCGATGTCTTCCGGGTTGGCGCCGACATTGCCGATATGCGGGAAGGTGAAGGTGATGATCTGGCCGGCGTAGGACGGATCGGTGAGGATTTCCTGATAGCCGGTCATCGAAGTGTTGAAGCAGACCTCGCCGACGCGCGTGCCAGCAGCGCCGATGCCCTGGCCCCAGATCACTGTGCCGTCGGCCAGCACGATGGCGGCGGTGGCGTTGGCCGGGCGCGGCGCGACCGTGCCATTGAGCAGGGCGGGGAAAGGCTTTTTCTTTGCGGGGGCTTTTTTGGCCGGCGCTTTTTTGCTCGCCGGTTTTTTCGACGCGCCAGCAGAAACGCCGCCCCCCGCTTTTTTCTGCGGGGAAGGGCGGGCTTTGCGGGCGATCGGCGGCATGGCGGGCTCCTGCGGCCAGCCTCGGGCTTCGCGGCCCCGCCATCGACCCCAAGACGGGGAAGCGGTCGGGTCGCGGGAGGTCCAAAGGCGGGCCAAACGACTGTACGGCGAAAGCCACCTATCGGGCGCGGGGGCGCACGCGGCCGGGTGGCAGCAAATTGGCGGTTAGATAAGCAAACGGGTTGGCCGCGTCAAGCCTGATGACCGTAAAAAGACATATTAAATTCAATGGGTTGAGAATCATTCGGGGATTGCCAACGCGGCCTGTTTCCTGTAGCTTGATCGTTTCCCGACAGACCGGTTGCAAAAGCCCTCATGCTTCGTCCTGCTCTCAATGACGCGCTGAAAAACGCCATGAAGGCGAAGGATCAGCGGGCGCTCTCGACCGTGCGCCTTATCCTCGCTGCCCTCAAAGACCGCGACATCGCGGCGCGCGGCAGCGGAAGCTCCGACCCGATCCCCGATTCGGCGATCCTCGAAATGCTGCAGAAGATGGTCAAGCAGCGCCACGAGAGCATCGACATGTATACCAAGGGCAACCGTCCCGAACTGGCGCAGCAAGAGCGCGAAGAGATCGCCGTCATCGAAAGCTTCCTGCCCAAGCAGTTGGGCGATGCCGAGATGAGCGCCGCGGTCGACGCCGCCATCGCCGCCACCGGCGCAGCCGGCATCAAGGATATGGGCAAGGTCATGGCGGCGCTGAAGCAGGATCATGCCGGCGTGATGGATTTCGCCAAGGCCGGTGGCCTGGTGAAGCAGAAGCTGTCCGCCTAACTAGTCCGCGTAACGCGTAGTCGCCCGCATGCGAGCTCGGCATGCGCAGGGGGGCGGTGAGAGCATCGACCAACGTGGACGTGCGGTGAGCCGTCTCCATACGGAAGCGGGAGTTTGACAGCCGTTCATGGCGTTTGATCCGTCCTTTCTCGATGAGTTGCGCAATCGGCTGAATATCGCCGATGTGGTGGCGCGCCGCGTGAAGCTCGTCAAACGCGGCCGCGAACACACGGGGCTTTGCCCGTTCCACAACGAAAAGAGCCCGTCCTTCACGGTCAGCGAAGACAAGGGCTTCTTCCACTGCTTCGGCTGCGGCGCGCACGGCGATGTCATCGGCTTCGTCATGCGCACCGAGAATATGTCGTTCCCCGAAGCGGTCGAGCGCCTCGCCGGCGAAGCCGGCCTGCAAATTCCCAACATGACGCGCGAGGAGCGCGAGGACGGCCAGAAGCGCCAGACGCTGCATGCCGTCGTCGAAGCTGCCGCCGAATGGTTCATGCTGGAACTGAGCGGCCCGCGCGGCCGGCCGGGACGCGACTATCTCGCCAAACGCGGCATGAGCATCGGCGTGATCGAGCGCTTCCGCATCGGCTTCGCGCCCGAATCGCGCGGCGCGCTGAAAGCGGCGCTGCTCAAGCAGGGCTTCCCCGAAGCGCTGATCTTGGAAGCCGGCTTGATCCGCAAGCGCGAGGGCGATAGCGAGACCTACGATCTGTTCCGCAACCGCGTGATCTTCCCGATTACCGACCGGCGCGGCCGCGTCATCGCCTTTGGCGGCCGCGTGCTCGATCCGGCGCCGGAGGGCGCGCCGAAATATCTCAACTCGCCGGAAACGCCGCTGTTCCAAAAGGGCCGCAATCTCTACGGCTATGCCCAGGCGATGGAAGGCGCGCGCAAGGAAAACCTGCTGGTCGTCACCGAAGGCTACATGGACGCCATTGCCGCGCTCGCCGCAGGCGTCCCTGCTGTCGCGCCGCTTGGCACCGCCTTGACCGAAGACCAGATGCGCGAGCTGTGGCGCCTGGTGCCCGAGCCGGTGCTCAGCTTCGACGGCGATAGCGCCGGCCTGCGCGCCGCCACGCGCGCCGCCGACCGCGCCCTGCCGCTGATCGTGCCCGGCCGCTCCTTGCGTTTCGTCGGCCTGCCGGCGGGCGAAGATCCCGACAGCCTGATCGGCAAGCAGGGCGTGACTGCTTTCCGGGCGCTGCTCGACGGCGCCAAGCCTCTGTCGCAATTGCTGTGGGAGTTGGCGCAATCAAGCGTATTGGGGGCCGGCGGCACGGCCGACACGCCGGAAAAGATCGCTGTCATCGAAAAGACGCTGATGGACCAGGCGGCCAAGATCGCCGATCCGACGCTCAAGAAACATTACCAGGACCATTTCCGCGACCGCGTGCGGCAAGACCTGCGGCCCGCCAATCGCGCGGCGCGCGCTGCGGGCATGGGCGGCGGCGCGGCGGCCGGCGCCAATCGCGGCGGCAACTGGGCCGGCGGCTATGGTGCGGCGCAACGGGGCGGCAACCGGCCGGGCTTCGGCGCCTATCCGGGACGCTTCGGGCGGCCCAGCAATGCTTACGGCGCCTCCTCCCTGGGCTTAGGCCCCGGCAGCCTGGTGGCCCCGCCGGACCCGCTGGGGCGCGGCGATCAGGGCCAAGCGGCCCGCCGCGAGCGCACCCTGTTGGCCGTCGTCCTCAACCATCCGGAAATTTTGTCGGAGGTGATGGAGGAGTTGGCGCATATTTTGCTTGGGTCTCGCGACCTTGACAGTCTGCGTCTGGCGATCTTAGAAGTGGCCGCCGCAGGTGCCGGGGACGGGTTCCCCGATGCGCAAGCGGAGCCGGTTATCCTTGAAGCGCAGGCCTTGCGCGACCATCTGACAAAGCGAGGGTTTGGGTCCCTGATCGAGCGTCTGTGCGATGTCCAGGCGAGTGCGGGCGATGCCTTCGTCCGTACCGACGCCGACGCGCAGGAAGCCCTTCAGGGGTGGCGATATGTGCTCGACCGACATCGGTTGGCGGAACTGCAGGCAGAGATCACAGCGGCGGAAGCGGCTTACGCCAACGATCCCTGCCATGACAATTGGACGCGGCTGGAAGCGCTGATCAACGAAAAGAATCGCGGCGCCAGCGACGAGGCGGATTTGGAGCGACACGGATAATTCTAGAGCGCGCCATGTCCATGGCATGGGGCGCTTGGTACGGCAACGGATCGGGTCTGTTGGCGCGTTTGTTGTTTTGACCCTGCTGACGGGGTCGGTTTTAAAAATTTCGCCGGCGGCTGCGCCCGTTGGCATGACGATTGAATGCCGAGGCGATTGAATACACTGAGTAACGCGATTGAACGTCCCGAGGCGCGAGCGCATATCGCGATTAAGGGACGGACAAGCAAGCACCCCTTCGGGTGATGAAACGGAACGGATAATGGCGACGAAGCAACAGACGCAGCAGCAGCCCACCCCGAAGGCATCGGCCAAGCCGGCCAGCAAGCCCGCCGAGGCCGAAGAGGCGACGGAGACCACGCCCGACGCCGTACCGGTCCTCGATCTGACGGGCGCCGCGATCAAGAAGATGCTCGCCAAGGGCAAGGACCGCGGCTACGTCACCTACGACGAGTTGAACGCCGCCCTGCCGCAGGAGCAATTCACCTCCGAGCAGATCGAAGACACGATGGCGACGCTCAACGAGATGGGCATCAACGTCGTCGAGTCGGAGGAGAGCGACGAGGCCGACGGCGAAGAGAAGCCGGAAGCTGAAGAGACGCCCGACGGCGCCGAGGCGCCGGTCGCCAAGGAAACCGAATATGGCCGCACCGACGATCCGGTGCGCATGTACCTGCGCGAGATGGGCTCGGTCGAATTGTTGTCGCGCGAGGGCGAAATCGCCATCGCCAAGCGCATCGAGGCCGGCCGCGAGAAGATGATCAGCGGCATCTGCGAGAGCCCGCTGACCATGCGTGCCATCATCCAATGGCGCGACGCGCTCAAGGACGACAAGATGTTGCTCCGCGACATCATCGACTTGGATGCCACCAACGGCGGCACCCCCGAAGACAACAGCATTAAGCCCGCGCTGACCGGCGACGCCATCGCCGCGGTTGCCGCGCCGGCGCCGGTCGCCCCGCCGGCCGCGCCCGAGAAGGCCAAGCGCAAGCTCGACGATGAAGAAGACACGACGCCGGCCGAGCCGGTCGCTGCCGACGACGACGATGATGAAGGCGAGGAGGCGGGCCTGTCGCTCGCGGCCATGGAGCTCAAGCTCAAGCCGCAGACGCTCGAGACCTTCGACGCCATCGCCAAGGTCTACAAGAAGCTCAACAAGCACCAGGAAGAGCGTCTCGAAGCGCGCCGCCAGGGCGAGGCGATCACGCCGCAGTCCGACAAGCGCTACGAAAAGCTGAAGAACGAGTTGATCGCCCTGATGAGCCAGGTGCAGCTCAACAACAGCCGCATCGAAGCGCTGATGGACGAGCTCTACGGCCTCAACAAGCGCCTGATGACCTTCGAAGGCTCCATGCTGCGCATGGCTGAGAAGGTCAAGATCAAGCGCGAGGACTTCCTCGAGAAGTATTTCGGCTCCGAGCTCGATCCGAAGTGGCTGCAGCGCGTCGGCCGCCTGAAGGCGAAGTCGTGGCAGACCTACGCCACCAAGCACAAGGACGAGATCCGCGACATCCGCCAGAGCATCGCCGACATCGCCGACCATGCCGGCCTCGACATCGCCGAATTCCGCCGCGTCGTCTCGACGGTGCAGCGCGGCGAGCGCGAAGCGGCGCGCGCCAAGAAGGAAATGGTCGAGGCCAACTTGCGCCTCGTCATCTCGATCGCCAAGAAATACACCAACCGTGGCCTGCAGTTCCTCGATCTCATCCAGGAAGGCAACATCGGCCTGATGAAGGCGGTCGATAAGTTCGAATATCGCCGCGGCTATAAGTTCTCGACCTACGCCACCTGGTGGATCCGCCAGGCGATCACCCGCTCGATCGCCGACCAGGCGCGCACCATCCGCATTCCGGTGCATATGATCGAGACGATCAACAAGCTGGTGCGCACCAGCCGCCAGATGCTGCATGAATTCGGCCGCGAGCCGACGCCGGAAGAATTGGCCGAGCGTCTCGGCATGCCGCTGGAGAAGGTCCGCAAGGTGCTCAAGATCGCCAAGGAGCCGATCTCCCTCGAAACGCCGATCGGCGACGAGGAGGATTCGCATCTCGGCGACTTCATCGAAGACAAGAACGCCGTTCTGCCGCTCGATGCCGCCATCCAGTCGAACCTGCGCGAGACGACCACGCGGGTGCTCGCCAGCCTGACGCCGCGCGAAGAGCGCGTGCTGCGCATGCGCTTCGGCATCGGCATGAACACCGACCACACGCTGGAAGAAGTCGGCCAGCAGTTCTCCGTCACCCGCGAGCGCATACGTCAGATCGAGGCGAAGGCGCTCCGCAAGCTGAAGCATCCCAGCCGTTCGCGGCTGCTGCGCAGCTTCCTGGATACCTAGGAAGACCGGGCGGACGTTTCGCGTCCGCCCATTTCTCCACTGCTTTCGTCTCGACCGCGTTGCCATCGGACCTTCCGCATGGCAGCGTATGGCCGCGTTTGCGTCGCGGAACAGTGGGCCTGTAGCTCAATTGGTTAGAGCCGACCGCTCATAACGGTCTGGTTGCAGGTTCAAGTCCTGCCGGGCCCACCATTTTTCAGGGAGATAACAATGAAAACCCTTGGCTTCATCGGCACCGGCGGCATGGGCAGCGGGATGGCGGCCAATCTGATCAAGGCCGGCTATGCGCTGGTCGTGACCGATCTCAATCGCGCGCAGGCCGCGAAGCTGGAGGCGCTGGGCGCCACCTTCGCCGACTCGCCCAAGGCGGTCGCCGAGCAGAGCGAGTTGGTGCTCTCGATGCTGCCGCACAACGGCGCGGTCACCGCCGTCGGCACCGGCAAGGGCGGGCTGATCGAGGCGACGGGCGGCGCGAAAGTCTGGATCGATTTTTCCAGCATCGACAAGGCGACCATCGTCGCGGCCGCCGGCGAACTTTCTCAGAAGGGCTGGACCGTCGTCGATGCGTCGGCCGGTGGCGTCGAGGAAGTGGCGGCGGCCGGCGAGTTGGCGCTCTGGGTGTCGGGCGACAAAGCCTTGTTCGACAAATATCAGCCGATCTTCCAGGCGATGGGCAAATCGATCCTACAGGTCGGCGAGCTTGGCAATGCCAAGATGGTCAAGAACGCCATGGCGATGATCGCCGCCGTGCAGCATATGAGCTACGTCGAGGTGACGCGCTGGCTCGAGAAGGGCGGCTTGGATGCCGCCACCTTCCAGACCGTGGTGAAGAATTCGCAGCAGGATTGCGTCGGCACCCGCCGCATCATGGAGACGGTGGCGAGCCGCAAATACAAGCCGCGCAAGTCATGGATGCCGAAGGACGTGAACTTCGGCCTCGACATGGCACGCGACATGGAAGTGCCGATGCCCTTCGTCAATCTCGCCTCGCAGATGTTCGCCGTTGCTCAGGCGACGGGCCTCGACGGCTATGAGGCGACCGGCATCGCCTGCAACGTGTACGACCTGCTCAACGGCAAAAAACCGAACGTCGGCTAAAATCGACGGGTCAGCGTTGTGCGCGTATAGAAGAATTTGGCGTGATATCCGGAAAATCTTGCGAAGTTCCGTTCGTCGCTCAGCATCCGCGGATATCTCAAAAAAAAGTCCGCTGGCGAGCGGACTTTTTTCATGGCCTGGGCAGCGCGCCCAGCTTCAAACAGAGGGCGGGTATCGCCGGCGGTAGTCGGGCAGCGGCATTCTTTGATCAACGCGACGGCAGCGCCGTTTTCACTTTGGCTTTAATGTCCGCGGGTGTGGCGAACAAGCTGTCCATCAGCTTTGTCAAGGCCACGTCGTCCACAGGATTGACATCCACGTCGACCTTCTTCGCGTCGGCAAGGAACAGGGGATCCGCCATCGTCTCGTTGAAGGCCTTGCGCAGCGCCACGAGCCGATCCGCCGGCGCGTCCTGCGTCGTGGCGATAGCCCGGCCGATGGACAGAGACTGGGAGACGAAAGCGACGACAGCCTGGCCCTCCGCGGTATCAGCTTTAAGTTCGCTGAACAGCGGCACGTCGGGCAGGTCTCTTTCCTTCTGATCGCCGACCTGGACGATAATGTTGAACTTCTTGTCTCTTACCAGTTCCGGCGACGTCGCATTGAGAGATACCCAGGGATTGGCGCCATAGCCCTCGACCTCGCCGCGCTCCATAGCGAGCTTGACGTCTCCGGCGCTCTTGTAGCCGTTGATGACCTTAAACTTGGTGCCGAATACATTGTTGTAAATGATCGGCAGCCAGCTTGGCGTGCTGCCCGCACCGGTCGCGCCGATCAGCGTTTCGCGCTTCTTGGCATCCTCGATGGTCTTGGTGGGAGAGGTATGCCAGATGTAGGTCAACGTGTTCGACGTGCTGACGGTGCCGATCCAGTTGAATTTGCTCAAGTCGGCCTTGAGCCCCGGCGTGAAGCCGAGGGTATAGTCCATCGGCAAGGCTTCGCCGAGCAACGTCAAGTGAGTGCCGTCCCTGGGTGCGATCTCGTACATGAAGTTGGCGGCCAGAAGGCCGCCGCCGCCCGGCATGTTCACGGGGATCATGGATGGGGTGCCGGGGATGTGGCGGGTGATGTGCGAAGCGACGAGGCGCGATACGAGGTCATAGCCGCCGCCGGGCTCGGAGCGGATGATGAACTTCATCTGCTTGCCTTTGTATAAATCGGCGACGCTCTGCTGCGCGTGGAGGTCTCCTGCCGACAGCAGCGTGCCAACTGCGATGACCGAGAATACGAAAGCGGATAAGTAGGGGCGACGGGCAGCGGCTTGAGCGATCATGTGAAGTCTCCTTGAGCAGGTAAATGCGCGAGCAGGCAAATACACTGGGGCACGCTAAGGCATTAAAATGCGGGCCGAAAGCCTATTGGTAATGATGCAAAGCCTATGCCAATAAATCCTGGTTGAGATTCACCTATATCCCGCGCCCCGGATATAGTTGCGCACTCGTCTGGGCTGAAATGTCCGAGCGATCCGCCGGTCCGTCGCCAAGCGGTCGCGCATGTCTCGTTGGCGAAGATCATAGGCTTGACGGTCGCGGAGGCTTGCCGCACTTCAATCTCGATCAGACGGGATTTCGGCAGGCGCTTCTCGATCTGAGCGATGGCAGAACGGGATCGCTTACTTGAGGATTTTCAAAGCGAATTTCATATTGCTGAGCGCAAGTTTCGTTCGGCGAAATTCGCCTGGCGATCATCGGTCTGGCCATTCATGCGGCTCCTTCGCTCCCGTTGCATTTCGCGAGGTTTGGCCTAGCATTTGGGCGAACAAGCGCCGCCTTAACCGGCGCTGAAATGGAGGACGGCGACCATGGCAAGCCTGACCACGAATGCCCCGGCGAATTCTTGGCGCGCCAGTGCGCGTGAGCGGGTGCCTGCCGAGATGATGCAGCCGATCGCCGGATCGGCCGCTTGGTATCCGCAGGATTTCGCCGGCAACGAAAGCTGGGTCTATCGCCTGAGCGACACGGAGATCGGCGAGATCATGGACGCGGTCGCGCGCATCGAAGGTGCCGGCCTCGGCTTGATGGATGTGGGAACCGACGAGTTTGCCGTGCCGACGCTCGCCAAAGGCCTCGCCGACGTGCGCGAGGAGTTGATCGAAGGTCGCGGCTTCGCGCTGATTCGCGGCTTGCCGATGGCTGGCCGCTCGCGTTTGCAGACCGCCATCGCCTTCTGGGGCATCGGCGCCCATATCGGCCGCGCCATCTCGCAGAACACCAAGGGCCAGTTGCTTGGCCATGTCACCGATCTCGGCGGCGACTACAACAAAGTGCGCGGCTACATGACCAAGGCCTACATGAATTTCCACTGCGACCGCGCCGACTTCCTGTCGCTCTGCTGTCTGCATCCGGCCAAGTCCGGCGGCGCCCACCGCATCTGCTCGTCGGTGACGCTGCACAACGAGATGCTCAAGCGCGCGCCCGAGCTGGTCGAGGAACTGGCTTTCCGCTTCTACCGCGCCCGCAAAGGCGAGCTCAAAGACGGCGAGCCGCCCTATATCCGTCAGCCGGTGTTCAGCATCACCGACGGCTATTTCGCCGCGCGTGGCGTCAGCGCCGCCATCAGAAAGGGACAGCTGATCGAAGGGGTGCCGCCGATCACGCCGAAGCAGGCCGAGGCCCTGGAGATGTACCGCGCGATCGCCGACGAGGTCGCTATCGACATCGATTTTCAGCCTGGCGACATCTCCTTCGTGCAGAACCATGTGACGCTGCATTCGCGCACTGCCTTCGAGGACTGGCCGGAGCAGGATCGCAAGCGTCACTTGTTGCGCCTGTGGCTTTCCAGCGACGGCGAATATCCGGTGCATCCGGATATCGAGCGGGAAATCCGCGGCGTCGTGCTGCCCGGCACGGTGCCGCGCGCTTCGCTCGAAGTCGCTTAAATCTGCCTCGCTCACTCGCGGGCGTGCAGCACTTTCAGGATTAGCTGCAACATCTATGACGGGCTCAACGGCCCGCCGCCCGAAAAGACTTTAGCAAGGCGGAGATCGCGGCGGGGACTGTCCCCGCCGTCGAGCCCAGTTCAGCGCGCCCCTTGGATCATGATCTCCTTCGCCTCGGCGAGCACGGCGGGATCCGTCGCATACATGTCGGCGACGAGCTTCTCCACTTCGGCGCCGCTCATCGGATCGACCACTTCCAACTTGGCTTCGCTGGCGCGTGCGAGGAAGGCGGGGTCTTTGACCGTCGCCGAAAATGCGGCGCGCAGAGCCTGCTTGCGGTCCGTCGGGAGATCCGGCGGCGCGGCGAACGGCCAGCCCATGTCCTGGCCGCTGAACACCAGAGTCATGATCTGGCGCTGGCGCTCGGTCTTGGCGAAATCCAACACCGAGGGCACGTCGGGCAGCTCATCGTTCTTCTTGAGGCTGAGCTGGGCAAGGATGTTGATCTTCTTGTCGCGGATCCAATCGGGCTTGGTGCCCTTCACGGCGCTCCATGACCAGCTGCAGCGCCCATCCACCTCGCGCTGTTCCATCGCCAGGTTGATCTCGTTGCCGCCGGGATAGCCGACGATCAACTTGATCGGCGCGTTGAACAGGCTCTTGATGATGACCGGATAGGTCGCCGTGTTCGAGCCGGCGCCTTCGCCGCCGAACACCGACGGTTTGGTGAGCAGGTCTTCGAACGTCTTGATCGGCGTTTCGTGCCAGGTGGCGCAGATGCTGGCGACGCTGCTGACGCTGCCGAGCCAGGTCAGTTTTGAGGCATCATATTCCACCGGATTGGCGCCGATCAGCGGCTCCGTGGGCACGCCGCGCGCGAAGATGCCGAAGGCGGTGCCGTCTTTCGGGGCGACGCTGTAGAGATAATTGACGAGTTTGAGGCTGCCGGCGCCCGGCATGGCCTGCACGATCATCGTCGGTTTGCCAGGCAGATGGTCGGGCATGCTGCGTGCGAGCAGACGCGCGTAAAGATCGTAGGCGCTGCCGGCGGTGAAGCCGACGGAGATCGTGACGGTTCGGCCCTTGTAGAAATCCTCGACCCCGGCGGATTGCGCCCCACTGGGCAAAGCCAGGACGGCGATGCTCGCCGCCGCCAGGGCATGAGAGAATTGCGCTAAATGAAACCGAGGCATGACAGTCTCCCCCTCAGAGATGAGTCCAATACGTCGGCGCGACGCGCAAACGCTTTACGACGTCGGCGACTGCTCTTGCGGGATCGCTCAGACGGCTTATTTCAAAGCAAATCTTATGCCGCGGAGCAGCGACGCTGTGACCGAAGTTTAATCAGCCATCACCGGCTTGGCGAATCATGGCTGTGCCAGTGTCGCGGGCGCTGCAGCAAATGAATTTTAGACGAGCGAAGCCAAGGACTTGAGTTGCAACCGCCGCGCGTTTCGCCTGGCGTTTCGGGGCGGCATGATTGATTCTCGTCAACATGCGGCTGACGCTTTCTGGCGATAATGCCGACGATGCGGCTTTCATGCCGCGAGAAAGGCGCGCCGATGACGGACAGCCAAGATGATTCGCTCGCCTTCATGCGCAGCTTGCTCGCGCGCGGTGGATCGAAGGTCCTGCGCATCGACACGCATCTCTCCATCCTGCTGCTCGGCGGCGACCTGGCGCTGAAGCTCAAACGCAGCGTCAAACTGCCGTTCGTCGATTTCACACAGGCCGAGCATCGTCTGGCGATTTGCGAACGCGAACTGGCGCTCAATCGGCGCACCGCGCCCGCCATGTACCAGGCGGTGCACCGCTTGACCCGCCGCGCCGACGGCGCGCTCGAACAGGACGGCGACGGTGCGCTGGTCGATAGCTATGTCGAAATGCGCCGCTTTGAGGATGGCCATCTGTTCGACGTCATGGCCAGGGCGGGTCGGCTGACGCCGGAGTTGATCGAGCGGCTCGCCAGGCAGATTGCCGCGTTTCACGAGAGTGCGGAGGTTGGCCCGTTGAGCGACGGCGCCGGCCGCGTGCGCCGCGTACTCGAGCTGAATTGCGCCGGCCTGAGCGAGATCGGCATTTTCGACATCGCCGCGCTGGCCGACCTGCAGATGCGCTTCATGGCCGTCTGGGACCGTCATAAGAGCGCGTTGGATGCGCGCTCCGCGCAGGGCCAGGTGCGGCGCTGCCACGGCGATTTGCATCTCGGCAACATCTGCCTGTTCGCAGGCGAGCCGACATTGTTCGACTGTCTCGAATTCGATGAGGAGCTGGCGACGATCGACGTGCTGTACGATCTCGCCTTCCTGTTGATGGATCTGTGGCATCGCGGTCTGGCTGGGCTCGCCAATCTCTGCCTCAACCGCTATCTCGACGCGACAGCCGATGAGACGGGCTTGGCGTTGCTGCCGTTCTTCATGGCGCTGCGGGCGGCGATTCGCGCCCAGGTGCTGGCGTTGCAGGCGAAAGCCGGCAACAACGAAGCGGCCACCGAGGCGCGGTCCTATTTCGCATTGGCGCACAGTATGCTGGACGGTGCCGCGCCGCGCCTCGTCGCCGTCGGCGGCCTCTCGGGTTCGGGCAAGTCGACGCTCGCCGGCAGGATCGCGCCACAGATCGGGTCGCCGCCCGGCGCGCGTGTGCTGTCGAGCGACCGTCTGCGCAAATCGCATTTCGGCGTCGCGGCGCAAACGCGGCTGCCGGACAGCGCCTATGCGCCGCAGGTTTCACAGGCGATCTATGAAAACCTTAGGACGCGCGCGACGGAGATTTTGCGCGGCGGCTGGATCGTCGTCGCCGACGCGGTGTTCGATCGGCCTGAGGATCGGGCGGCGATCGCTGCGGCGGCGCCGGACGGCGTCCGCTTCGATGGCCTGTGGTTGCAGGCGCCGCAGACACTGCTGATGCAGCGCGTGGCGGCGCGGCGGGGCGATCCGTCCGATGCGACGGAAGGGGTCGTCCGCGAACAAGCCCGCCGCCTGGCGGACGGGATCGGCTGGCCGCGCATGCCAGCCGCTGGCGATATGGCGGAGTTGCTGGCGGCGGCGCGCGCGGCGCTGGCTTTGCCGCCAGCTTCGCTCAATGGGCCATGAGGACGGGAATTTTCGCGTCGCTGATATAATGCTGCGTCACGCCGCCGAGCACCCATTCGCGCAGCCGGCTGTGCGTGTAGGCGCCCATCACCAGAAGATCGGCTTTGGTTTGCTTGACGGCCGCTTCGAGCGCCACCGCGGCGCTTTTGCCTTTTGTGGGCGCGACGATCTTCGCCTTGACGCCGTGCCAGTCAAGATAGCGGACAAGCTCGGCAGCCGCGTCGGCGGTGATCGCCTTTTCCGGAACGCTGCAGACATGCACCGCTTTGGCTTTCTTCAGGATGGGCAGGGCGGCAGTGATCGCGTGAAAGGCCTGCGGACTGCCGTTCCAGGCGATCAAGATCACGCCGTCGACGACACGGGCGGGTTTTCCCTTTGGCATGAACAGAACCGGTCGGCCTTCCTGAAACAGCGACAACTCATGGTCGAGCGTTTCGGTCGCGGGTGCGCGTTCGACCGGTAGCGCGCTGACCAGGATGTCGGCCAGCGAGCTAGCTTTCGCCAAGGCCTCGCTCTTGCTGGCCTCGCGCCAGGCCGCGGTCGCTATGCCGCTCGCGGAGGGTTTGACCATCTCGGGCACGCCGTGCGCCGCGCGCCATTTGTGAAAGCCGTGCGCGATCTTGTCCGCCTGCTCTTACCAGCGGACTTCCGCTTGCTTGGCCAGGTCCTTGACCACCCCAGGGAACAGTCCACGGCCGGTGGCGGGAACATTCAATGTCGGGTTGGGCAGGGCGCAGGTGGCGTCGATGTGGCCGCCGAACGCCTCCGCCAGCGCCAGGGCGGTGTCGAGAATATGTTGATCGGCATGAGATCCGTCGAGATGGGCCGCGATCACGCGCAGGGACATGAGAACCTCCTCTTTTATGAACGTTATTATCCCCCGGCTTGTCATAGTCGGCGTTGATCTCGATCAAGGTCGACGGCGGCATGGTCCGCCTTGACCTTCCCCTGGGGGGAAGCTTCATCCTCAGCCTTCCTGCATCCCCCAGTGAGGAGCTTGCCATGCGCCTATTTCCAGTTTTCTGTGCCGCAATCGCGGCGCTCGCTGCCGTTTCCCTGACCGCCCTGCCGGCCGCCGCGCAAGCGGATCACGGCATGAGCCATGGCGCGATGGGCGCCGCCAGCGACGCTTCCAAAGCTTATGTCGCGGCCATGGACAAGATGGACGCCGACATGAAGCACATGACGATGACGGGCAAGCCCGGCGTCGATTTCGCCGCGATGATGATTCCGCATCATCAGGCGGCCATCGACATGGCCAAAGCCTATCTCGCCAGCGCCGAGAAGGATGCGGAACTCGTCAAACTATCGCAGGACATCATTGCCGCGCAGGAACGCGAGATCGCCTTTTTGCGCAAATGGCTGGCCGCGCCGGGCCATCGCTGAGCGTCTTACTGTCCCCGGCTGAATCCTTTTCGGCTCATAAGGACTAAGTCAGCGTTCCCGAGGAACAGCACAGGCTTCTTCACGTTGGCACAGTACTCCGCTCGCAGCGGCGCGCGTCGCGTCGTTATCGTTTCGCGGACATACGATCGAAGGAGACAGCCATGACGGAGATCACCCAGATCACCAGCGGGTCCGCCATCCCCGCCGAAAAGGTCATCGATACCAATGTCTACAATGTCGCTGGTGACAAGCTCGGCAGCATCGAAGACATCATCATCGACAAGGTGAGCGGCCGGTCGCTCTACGCCATTATGGCGTTCGGCGGCTTCCTCGGCCTCGGACACAAGCATCATCCCTTGCCCTGGTCGGTTCTGACCTACGACAAGAAGAAGGAAGGCTATGTGGTCAATCTCGACAAGAAGCAGCTCGAGGAAGCGCCGGGTTACGACGAGGACGACGTCGAATGGACGCCGACCTATGGCCGCAGCGTCGACAGCTACTACAAGACGCCGAGCTATTGGATGGAATAAGTCCGCATAGGGACATCGCCGGCGTGCGGGGTTCGGCCTCGCGCGCCGGTGCATTTCCCGGCGCTATTTGTTGCCGTTTTACCTCTTTGTGATCGATTGACCCGCCCAGGGGCCCTCGCCATAGTTGCGGCTTAACCGAGACCGGACCGGATCGCTCAAGAATCCAGGCCGTTCCAACAGGGAGCCGCCCATGACCATTCGCCATTCCGCCCGCAGTCTGTCCGCCGCGATTTTCACGACTGTGCTGTGCGTTGCGACCGCCGCCTCGGCGCAGACCAAGCTCGACATGACGGCCTTCGGCGGCGCGTCGAACTTGCCGGTGTGGATTGCCCAGGATAGAGGCCTGTTCGCGAAAGAGGGCTTGGACATCAAGCTCGACCGCACCACGGGCTCGACGCCGCAAATGGACGATATCATGGCGGGCAAATATCCCATCGCCACCACCTCGATCGACAACGTTGTCGCCTTTCACGAGGGGCAGGGCGCCAAGAGCTTTGATAAGTACGATGTGATCGGCGTCGGCGGCGTGCATTCAGGCTTGAATACCGTCATCGCGCGGCCCGAGATCAAGACCTATGCCGACATCAAGGGCAAGACTATCGCCGTCGATTCGGCCAACAGCGGCTATGCCTTCGTGCTCTATAAAATTCTCGCCAACAAGGGCCTGAAGTTCGGCCAAGACTATCAACTGGTCTCGGTCGGCGGCGGGCCGGAGCGCTTGGCCGCCATGAAGGAGAACAAGGCGGTCGCCGCCATCGTCAGCGCGCCGAACGACACCGACGCGAAGAACATGGGCTACACCATTCTCGACGACGCTGCGGCTGCGCTCGGCGGCTATCAGGGCTCGGCCTATGTGGTGCGGCGCGATTGGGCCAAGGCCCACGAGAAGGAAGTCGTCTCCTGGCTCAAGGCGATCATCGCCGCGCATGACTATGTCTATGCCAACAAGGCCGACTCGATCAAAATTCTCCAGGCCCGCATTAAGGACCTGTCCGATGCCGATGCCGAGATCATCTATAGCAGTTTGACGACCGGTGCTGGCGGCCTCAACAAACGGGCGGATATCAATATGGCGGGCATGAAGGCGGTGCTCGATTTGCGCGCCGAATATGGCACGCCGAAGAAGACGCTGACCGACCCCGGCAAATATGTCGACATGAGCTATCACAAGAAAGCGTTGTCCGGAATGTAAGGTCCGTCGGCGCGCTCGCGCCCTAGACGTTCCACTGAGCTGAAGGAGCTGCGGGTTCCTGCCATGCGCGGGGAAGATGGAACGTCCGCGTCGACAGAAGGTTAACTACCGGGAGCGCGGCTCTTTCCTATTATAGGTTGCGCCATGCAAATGCATAACAATGCCACGCGTCTCACTGTCATTGGAGGAGCCGATATGACTGATCCGCGCCATGTCAAACCGAACGAAGCGCGTTGCGGCATCAAGGTCGGCGCCATGCGTTACGTGCTCGGTATTTCCTTGGCAGCCGTCATCGCGGCTTTTTTGATCGTCTATCTGGTGGTTTGACACTCACGCGGCGACGTTGCCGCCCTGACGGGTCAGGCTGACGGGATCAAGCGCCTTGAAAAAACTGTCGACCTTATGACCGTCTCGGCTCATCGGCAGAATGACGCGAACGTAACTCCATAATCCGCCGTTAAGCGAAATATATTCGCGCCGCGCCACGTCTGGTGCCCGCTTCATGGCAACGTCGAGCGCGCTGGCGACGACATGATCGGCATCTTCCGGCGCGAAGAAATCGTCCGTGGTATGACCGCGCAATTCGCGGCCATATTTTTCGCATACGTAGGTGCCGGCCAATCGCACGCGCAGCACTGGCCGCACATTCTGCTCTAAATCGAGCAGCATGACGTAAGGCAGCAAGGCGCGCGGCAAATCGAGCGGATCCAGTTTGGCCGGGATGCGCAGCGGACCTGTGGCCGTCTCGCAAGCGCTGCGCCAGACCTCGACCAGCGCCGCAAGGTTCGGCGAACTCGTCAGGTCGTCTACGGTCAATTTTTGGTTAATGGTGGGGAACCACCGGCGCAGCATGTCGCTCGTCATCACAGACTCCAATTTTCATTAAGCTGAATACGCTCGGCGGGTCAGAGCGGATGCGTGCAGCGCCAGGGGCGGCAAATCAAAGGCCAAAAGAAAAGGCCGGGGATCATACCCCCGGCCTTTCGGTCTTAACGCTCCGCCGCTGTCGCGGAGAGATCGCCCTTTAGGCGACCTTGCTCTTGTCGCTGGCGTCGAAGTGGCTGGCGCCGGTCATGATGTCATAGTCACGCGGCGCGGCGTCGATGCGCTTATCCTTACCGCGACCCTTGGTGTAGGCCTTGATCTGCAGCAGTTCGAGGTCGTCCTTGCCGCAGCTCTCGAACCAATACTTGGCGCCGGCGGGGACCACGAGGCCTTCCATCGGGCCGAACTCACCGCGGACCTGCTCGTTCTCCGGACCATAGAAACGGGCGCGGCCCTTCAGCACCATCCAGGTGATGTCGACGCCGGAATGGAAATGTAGATTGTTCTCGCCGCCCTGTCCGAGGCAATGCACGGCGACGGCCGAGCGCTCGTTGCTGGTCAGCTTCACGATGGCCTTGCGACCGTCATAAACCTTCGGCGCCGTGAACGAGAACTGCTGGATCGCGGCTTCAGCGGCGGCATGGTCGATGACTTCTTTTTCCGTCGTATCGGACATGGCGGGGCTCCTAAATAAAAACCAATGGGTTTGTGCGTATGGCCAAATTTTACTCGGCACGCTCGGGGCTGTCCATCGCCCCTGACCGGCGCGCCGGCGGGATTGCCCTGAGTTTCGTTACGAAAAACTCTATAAGAGTTCCGGCAGATTGGCTGTTAAGCCCCGTTTTGTTGGGTTTTTAGGCTTGGCGGCGCGAAGCTGCGCAGTCTTGGCGTCAAATTGATGCCGGCTTGCGACAAGTGAGTTTGATGCCCGGCTTGAACGACCAGCGCCGCTCGACGCCGACGAAGCCGGCACGGCGCAGCAGCGCGGTCAGGCTTCGCGGGTTGAAATAGACGCAGTGCGATGGCGGACAGAAGCCGTCCCAGCGCGTCACGTCGCGAGGCCGCCGCCAATGGCTGATGTCTGGCGTGGTGAGGAAGAACAGGCCGTCAGGCGCCAACAACTCGAACACGCAGTCGATGAAGCCGCTTGGATCGGCGAGATGCTCGATCACCTCCGAACAATAGATCATATCGAAGCGCGGCGCGTCGGGCGCATAGTCCTCGAGCGTCGCGAGCACGAAGCGATTGGCCGGATAGTGTTTGCGCGCATAGTCGATCGACACCGGATCGATATCGAGGCCATAGGCCTCGAAGCCGCGTTCGCGGGCCGCTTCGACCATGAAACCGCCATTGCAGCCGATGTCGAGAAAGCGCGGCGGCGAGATGTGGCTTGTCGATTTGAGACGGGCCAAGGCTGCCATGCGCCGGCGCGAGCGCCGCAATTTCTTCTCGACCTTGGCGAAGTAGCTCTCGCTCGCGTTGCCGTAGGCGTCGCTATAGAGGGCCGTCACCTCCGTCGGCGTTGGGCGCGGATGCAGGTGCACCGTGCTGCAGGCGCGGCAGGCCAGCAGAGTCATGCCATGATGGACGGTGAAGAGATCGTTGCCGCGTCCGCCGCAGGCGGGACACACGGCCGGCGCCGCGAGCGCGATTGGCGTAATAGCCGGTTTAGCGTGCGCGGTATCGCTATTGATCATGGAGCCCCCCCGGCCTTCTGATCAAACTATATATTGCTTTCAATTATACCCTTTTTAGCAGGGTCTGCCAAGCCATCATGGCTGTCGGGGCCAGACTGTTTTACATTACGGCTTAGGCCCAAATCGAGGCGTTCATCGGGGGCTACAATCATCGAAGATACCATGAAAGCCTGAGCAACGTGACACCCGCAGATACCTACTTCGGCAGGGACAAAGACATCCTCCAACAGCGTGCCCGTATCAAGCATGACCATCGAACTGAGGCGCTTGCTACACCGCAACCGCGCCGCCTAATATCAACCCCAAGATGAGGCCGACCCTCCGTTAAATCACGACCACATCTGTCCCAAATGTTCTGACGACGGACAGATAGCTGAGAAAATTAAGGAAATGGGACTTATGGGCAAGACTTACGCGATCATCGGCGGCGGCGGTTCGTTCGGCATTCACACCGCGCTCTACCTGCTCGACCATGCCAACCCGAAGAAGGTGATCGGCATTGGCCGCAATCCGATGCGCGAGGAAGCCTTCACCCTGAACGTCGATAAGCGCCCCGGCTACGAATATCACGCGCGCCACATCACCTACGAACTCGACCTCCTGCTCGAACTGCTGGACAAGGAGAAGCCCGACGTCATCATCAACTACGCCGCGCAGGGCGAAGGCGCCGTGTCTTGGAAGCATTCCTGGCGCTTCTTCGAGACCAACTCGATGGCCCTGGCGCGCCTCAGTGAAGAACTGATGAAGCGCGACTGGCTCGAACGCTTCATCCAGATCGGCACCTCCGAGATGTACGGCTCGGTCGATCACGCAACCGCCGAAGACGAGCCGATTAAGCCGTCGAGCCCCTATGCGGCCTCGAAGGTCGCCTTCGACATGTATCTGATGTCGGTGCACAAGTTCCTCAAATTCCCGATGAACATCCTGCGCCCGTCGAACGCCTATTGCCCGGGCCAGCTGCTGCATCGCGTGATCCCCAAGGCGGTGCTGTGCGGCCTGACCGGCCAGAAGCTGCCGCTGCATGGCGGCGGTGGCGCCGAGAAATCCTACATCCACGCCCGCGACCTAGCCCGCGCCATCTACATGACGGCGGAGAAGGCCGAATTCGGGAAGATCTACAACGTCGGTCCAGCCCTGCCGACTTCGATCCGCGACCTCGTCGCCAAGACGGCCGACGCACTCGGTTTGCCATTCGAGCAGCTGTGCGAAATGTCGGGCGACCGGCTGGGCCAGGATTCGCGCTATTGGCTCGACTCCTCGGCAATTAAGCGCGACCTCGGCTGGGAGCCGCAGATCAGCCTCGAAGACGGTCTCAAGGAAATGGTCGCCTGGGGCAAGCAGTACCTGCCGCAGATTCGGGGCGTTTCCACCGATTACGTCCTGCGCGGCTGAGCCCGCCATGAGCGCGCGCAGCAAAAGCTTCGATGCCGCCGCGGCGCGCCAGCGCTGCAAGGCCCATCGCAGGCGCATCCTCGACATCTCGCGGAACGTCCCGGCACTGCAATAGAAAGTATGAGCAACGCCACACCCGCAGACGCCTACTTCGACAGGGACAAAGACATCCTGCAATAGAGTGCGCGTATCAAGCGAATGACCATCGAACAGAGGCGCTTGCAATACCGCAACCCCGCCGCCTAATATCAACCCCACGATGAGGCCGACCCTCCGTTAAATCACGACCAAATCTGTCCCAAATGTTCCGACGGCGGACACTCTTCCGTTCAGCGGCATTGACCGGTATATGATAGGCTAAATGCCGTTTCGGCACAGGTGATGTTCCGAACGGTGATTTTCATGGTCAGCCGGCGAAGCAATAGAGCGATGAACCCAGGCCTCGCAGTCGATTTTCTTAGCCCGTCCGAAAACGCCCTCGCCGATGAATTCTCGGCGTGCGGGTACATCGTTCGCGACGTGGAAGATCGTCCCATGCTGGACGCCTTTCGGCACGAGATTGCAGGCTTCGCCGCGACCGTCTTGAAGCTGGCGAGGCCGGCCGACGATGGCGAATTTCTCGACGGCATCCATCGCCATTTGACGCTGGAGACGATCAACGATTTTCGCCTCAAGATGTACCGCGAGATCAACGCGCAGCCGTGGTTCCGGCCGACCTACTTCAAGCTCGCCGCGCGAATGATCGAGGCGCTCGTCGGCAACGAGCTGGCGATGCAGAATCGCATCAATTTATCGATCCAAATGCCGGACGACACGACGTCGCTGCTCGACCTGCACGCCGACTCCTTCACCGGCGAGACGCCGTACCAGGTCGTCGAATGGCTGCCGCTGGTCGATGTCGCCAAGACAAAGTCAATGTTCGTCCTCCCGCTCGAAAAATCGCGCGCGGTTTCGACGCACCTCAAGGACTTTGCCGAGGGCGGCATGCCGGCTCTTTATGAGGCGATCAAGGCCGACCTGATCTGGCTCGAGGTGCCTTACGGCAAGGTCGTGGTGTTCTCTCCCAACATCCTGCACGGCAATATCCTCAATCGCGAGCCGGGCACGCGCTGGTCCTTGAATACGCGCTTGACCGGCCTGTTCACGCCTTACGGCAGCGCCGAAAAGACCCTTGGCTCCTATTATCTGCCGATCACGCTGCGGCCGGTCACGCGCGCCGGCATGGCCTATCGCCAGCCGGCGGGGTTCGAGGAATGACGGCAGGGCCTGGCGCCAATCGGCAGGGCTTGCGCGGCTATGTGACATCGCGCGGATTCGGCAAATTCTTTATTCCCGTGCCCCTGCAATCCCTGGCGCTGCGCGACTATTGCGCGCGCAAGAGCAAGCTCTACGTCCTGCCGGTCAACGAGAACGATTTCGCGCATTCCTACATGGTACTCGAAGGGCTGATCAAAAATCTCGCCGCCTTCGAGGGCGTCGTCATGTACAGCATGCAGATGCTGCCGAAGAAGTCCGAACGCCGGCACCAGATCTACGAGACGATCCTCGCGCAGAGCTGCACGCTGCATTTCGTTCTGGAGGATACCGTCGTGTCCGGCAGCGCGGACGTCGAGCGAATCGAGGAATTATTGCAGGTGATGCGTCTGGCCGAGCAGGCGCCTGGCGTCGGTTCGGTCGTCTAGCCCATGGCGCTGCATGTCGCCATCCCCGGTGCAGGGGGATTTGTCGGCGGCTTCGCCGCGAGATGGCTCGCTGCGCAAGGGTTTGAAGTCGCTGCATTGTGCCGCCAGGCTTCTGCCGATGCCCCAGTGCTGGGTCTGGCGCCAAGCTGACCTGTTGCAGCCTGAGGCGCTGCCCGAGCGCTGCGACGCCATCATCCATTGCGCGGCCGAGCTGCCGTCGCGTACATCCGATCCCGTGGCGCTGTCCGACCTCAACCGGCACATGGCCGACGTAGTATTCAGCCATGCCGAACGGCATGGCGTGCGCACGGTGATCCTCATTTCCTCGATGTCAGTGTATGGCGCGATCGATTCGGCCGAGGTCGATGAGAACCTCGCGCCGCGCGACACGGATTCTTACTGCCGCGCCAAGCGTGACGGGGAGGAGGCGCTGGCTGCCGCGGTGGCGCGCGGGGCGGTCGCATCGGGCCTGTCGATCCGCCTGCCGGGCACGGTCGGGCGCGGCTCCCACCATAATTTCCTGTTGGACGCCCTGCGCGCCGTAGTTGCCGGCGGTGTCGTGAAGGCGGTCAATCCGGACGGGCTGTTCAACAACATCGTCTATGTCGAAGACCTCACGCAGTTCTTCGCCGATTGGACCGGCGAGCCGAAGCCCGGCTATTTCGTGACCAACCTCGCTGCGCGCGATCCCCTGCCGGTTCGCGACGTGCTAGCTCGCATGTTCGAGATCGCTGGCAAGCTGCCGAAGTGCGAATTCTCATCGTCGCCGCGCAAATCCTTTCTGATTTCGTTGCGGCGGGCGGAAGAACTGGGCTATTAGGGTCCGGCGGCCGTGCGCGATAGCGTAGATTCATTCGTTCGCAGCAATCTTTTAGGATTTTCCGTTCCATGACGCAGGCCAGTCTCGACATATGCGTCGTTTGCGGCACCAAGGCGGCATCGGCCTAGCAGATTCTTGCCGTGGCCCGGACGCCGTGCATCCATTCCGGCCGCCGCGCGAATCCCGCAGCGCCGGCGGTTTTGCCGGCTGGAGATCGTCCAGTGCGGCGGTTGCGGCCATATCTACAACGCCGGTTTCGATCTTGATGGCGCCGATGACCTCTATGGTGCGTTCGTGCTGACGAACACTCCCGTCAGCAAATCGATGGTCGCCAGCGTCAAGGATACGGCTGACATCAGTCTGCGCCAGGCCATGGAGAATCCCGTCGTTCTCGAGATTGGTGGCGGCGCCGGCGCGCTATCCTTGGCTTTGTCCGAACGGGCGCAAGAAGTGCATCTCGTCGAGCCGAGCAAAGCCCTGTCGGCCGATCGCTTCGCGTGCACACGCGTGACCTACCATCGCTCGAGGTATCCCAACGCAGCTTTGGGGGGCGGATTTTCGACGTGGTAGTCTGCCGGAACGTGCTCGAACATGTGCCGTTTCCCGAACCTTTCCTGCGCTAATTGCGCGGGGTGCTGCATGATGGCGGCGTCGCCTATACAGAAGTGCCCTACGCCGAATATATCGTAGACAATCTCTCGGTGGTCGACTTCCACTATCCGCATGTCCATTACTACCGCCAGGCGGAGATCGCCGCGTTGTTCCGCCGCGCTAGTTTCGAGATTGTCGAAACGGTCAGCGTCAAGGGAAGCCATGATGTTGGTTTCTTCGTGCGCCCCATCGCGGTGGCGCCGGATTTATCCTATGACGGAAAAGCTTTCAGACCTTCGGCGGTCAAGTCGAGGCGCACCGCGCGGCAGGGCTAGATCGTCTGCGCACGCTGGATGGAGCTGTCGCGCTCTATGGCGCGAACGACTATTCGCAGGCTTTTCTCGGGCTCTATCCAGACTTCACGGCGGCAGAGATTTTCGACGACACACCGCTTTATGTGGGGCATCGCGCCTATGGGCCGACGCGGGACTTCCCGATCGAACTGACGAGCCCCGAAAAGCTGGGCGGCATCACGACCGTGATCATCACGGCCTACCTGGACGATATGGTGATCGCTGCCAAGCTCCGCCGTCTCGGCTATGACGGCCTGATCTTCACCGCGCGGAGCGACGAGAGCGCGGGCCAGGGCGGGCGGCCACCGCGCCCCTTCCTTTAAAGCGGATCGGCATCGGCGGTTAGAGCACGCCGTCCGGCAGGCCGCCTTTGACGGCGATGTAGGTGCGGCCCCACCAACTGACGTCCATGTGGCGGATGAAGCTCCATTTGCTACGCTTCTGGAATTCCAGAAAGGCGCGGGCGACGCCACGCTTCGGGCTGCCCTTGGTGCCGACGAATAGGTCATCCATGTAGATGACACTGCCTTCCTGCAGCAGCGGCTCGATGAATTTGAAGACCGGAACGGCAGACTCGTAAAGATCGCAGTCGACGGTCACCAGGGCGATCTTGTTCTCCTTGGCCTTTATTTTTTGTTGCAGCGTCTTGGTCAGCGACTTGTCGTAGAAGCCCTTCACAGTGTTGACCCTCTCGGGATAGACACCTTGGGCTTTGACTAGATCAAGAAACTGCCGTTCCGACGTGGCAAGTGCGCCGGCGATCCACTTGCTATTGCTCGTCTCGGTCGTCGGGTTCGGTAGGCCTTCGAAGGAATCGAACGCCCAAAACTTCATATCGGCGATGTTGTGACGGCGCGCCTCGATCAAGGCCATGCGGAATGTGCGGCAGCGATGGCAGCCGTATTCGTGGTAATCGCCCTTGATCTCGTTTTCTTTCAGGAAGTCGAAGACCTTCCGGAACATATCGTATTTCTCAGCTTGGCGGTTACCCTGGTTGTAACGAATTTCTTCGTTCTTGGTCCAGTTCTTGAGCGTACTGTTGTCGGCCAATTGCACCCAGGGCTCATCGTCCAGCCGCACGATCAAGTCGCTCGTCGGCGCGGGCTTCGCTTTCTTCACCCGGACCTTGGCCGGAGGTTTACTGGCTCGAGCTTTCTGGGTAGTTGGGCGCTGCATCGTAAATTTCCTTATAGAATCTGTTCGATTGAGGCATGGAAACGGCGTCGCCGATGCTAGGCTCCCAAGGGGGAGGCGTTTTGTTGGACATTGCTGGTGGTGAAATCGACGGTGCCAAACTTCGCGGAGAAGAGCCCGGGCAGCTTGCTGGCGCGCTCGCGTACTTTGATGACGAGATTGTCGTAATTGCTATCGACCAGCACGCCGCGGACCATATATCGGCTCAGCGCGACCTTTACGGCACAACGCCCGAAAGACCGCAGCAGGCTATAGCGCGATATCAGCCCGATGATCCACTTTGCGACGGGCCGCGCTATGCGCATGAATGGTGGCGGCATGGTCTGGCGGATGTTGAACAGTTGCTCGGGGATTTGGTAAAACCTGCCGTCGATAATAGCAAGATTCGGTATCATACGCGGTAATGCGTAGTACAGTCCTTTGCTGTGGACGACGAGCTCTTCTAGCCCCATTTTCTTCAAATTGTAAGAATTGTGAACGACGTGCGGCGCGATGGTGTCGCCAAATCGCATCAGAGCGCCGAATAGGTCTTGCTCGTGGAGGAGCGCCCCCGCTTGCATGGCTGAAATATGCTCTTGCGCGTCTTTTGTTAGCGGTGCGGCGACGATTTTTTCCAGCTGCGTCGAGGCGGCATCGATCGTCAAGAGGGCGCGTATGGCCGTTTCGAGGGGTTCGATCAAATTTGGCAGAGCGTCATGGCCCGAAACCGTATTGTCGTCGTCCGACGCGGGCTTGTGTCGCGGCAGACTGGCGAGGGCCAGCGCTTGCTTGCCGGTCTTCAGCCGCCCCTCCAACAGGGCGCCGAAGCCGGTCGCCAATTGGGCCGCGGCGGAGGATGGATAGAGCCTGCTGGCCAGGGCGAAGAGTGGCGCGAAGTCGGCCAGGGCGCGTTGTGCCATGACGGGGGCCGGTCGCATATACATCGCCCAAGCCAAAAGCGCGAGGCTGTGCACCTGACGCTCATCGGGGGTATCCGAGGCCGCGAGATCGTACCGCAACGCCGCATAGGTCGTCTGGGCTTCGGATTCGCCGCGGCTGTCGACCTGGGCGGCCAATAGATGCCAAAATAAATCGGTAGCCGAGGGCCATCGCACAAGCAGGCCTTGATAATAAAACACTGCATCGGCCGGATTGGCGCGCGCCAATAGGCGGCCATATTCGCGGTCATCCCGCAGCGAGGCCAGCTCGTCGCCTTGGATCCGACGCAGGATGGCCAAGGCGTGTCGGGGGTGCCCAAGATGGGAAAAAGCTTGCGCCAAAAGCCGCTGATAACTCGTTACCGGTGCCAGCGCGCTGGCACTTAACAGCGCCGACAGGGCGAAGGACCGGGAATGTTGGCCGTCGCTCAAGCGCTTGAGAACGTTGCGCCCGAGGCTTTCCGGGAGGCTGAAATCGGCGGCATGGCGGCGATACAGGTCATCGACGCCCTGAAAGGCCAAGTTGACTTTTAAGCTATGAATTCCGGCGTCAAGATAAACCTGGGGACTGGTTGGCGAGAGCGCCACGGCCTTGGCATAAAGCTCAAGGGCCTTTTCCGGTCTGCCGGCGTCGCGGGCCTGGTTGGCGGCGCACCACAAGAAGTGCCACGTCGGCGCGGACGAAAATAGGCTCAGAAGGTTGGACAATGGCAGCATGAATGTCCGAAAAAGAGAGGAAATCTGTAAGGGCCTATTGATGCATGCGCACAAACTCGCAGGCGGCATCTATCTGTCTATCAGCATCAAAAGATTTCGTCTACCGGTGGCGCTGTGGTCGATACGTTGACAAGCCTGGATTTCCAATGAAATAACAGGAGCAACGGAGGCCGCGAGGGGCGCGGAAGATGGCCGCCACGGCCACTGAAGGGGGTATCGTCGTCAGTGCGTTTTTATTTCACGACTGTGGTCTGGGGGGGCTGGCATACCAGCATCTTCCTCGATGTCAATTTGCCCAGCCTGATGGCGCCAGGCAATCTACCGGCTTTCTGCGCGCTGCATGACGTGACCTATCGCATTTTCACGTCTAGCAAGGATGTGAAACGGATCAAATCGTCTGCCGCCTTTCAAGCGGCCGCGAAACTGGTCAAATTCGAGATCGTCGAATTGCCCCTAGAAAATACGGCAGATCCGATCGCGATGCATCATTTGCTCTGGCGGCGTAGCATTAGCGAGGCGCGCGAGGCGGGGTACATGGTTCTGTTCGTGCCGCCGGACGTCGCATGGTCGGACGGCGCTTTCCGGCACGTCGGAGAGCTTGTCGATCGGGGCAAGCGCGCCGTCTTCATCACTTACATGCGTGTCGTCTCGGAGACCTCCGTGCCGGAATTGCAGGCGCGCTTCCTGCGGGACGCCGGAGCGGTGCTGAGCGCAAGTTCGTCCGAGCTTGTCGAGATCATGTATCGGCATATTCATCCACTGACGCTGACCTATCTCAACGACAGCGATAATTTTCCGGTGCATCCCGAGTTCATCCTCTGGCGCGTGCCCGGTCAGGGCTACCTGATGCGCGTTCTCGCGCGCGAGATGTTCTGCTACGATCCCTCCATGTTCGATTTGAACGAACAGGCTTTGCCGGCGCATCCGTTGGATCCGGCGCTGGTGCATTTTATCATCGATTCCGACGATCTGTTTGCCTTGAGCTTCACTCCGGCCCTCAAGGATCTGAGTTGGTACGTCGAACGCCAGCGTCTGAGCGCATTGCGTCTGGGGTCATGGTGGCTGCGCTACGATAGTCCGGCGAACGATCAAGTCGCGGCGCTTTACTTCCGGGTGCACGAGCGGGCCATCGACGCGCCGGCTTGGCGGCGCGCCGAAATCGAATCGGACGCTCTGGTCGCGCGCGGCGCCGCAATGCGGGAGCTGCTGCGTTTCTTGGGCGGGCTGCCGACCGGGCAGCACACCTACCTGTCCCAAACACTTGCGGCTTTGCTGAGCACGAGTCGGATGCTACGGGCTCTGTCAATCAAGGCGCCGGCGACGATTTTTGTGCCGCAGGATGAGGCAGTGCTGAGGTTCTTGACCGAACGCGGCAGCGCGCTTCTGAGCGCGCCGGGCAAGCGAGAACTGATCAGATTACTGCGCGACCACATCATTGTCGGGCACATCAAGCTTCAACAGGGGCATTCGCAGCGTTTGCAGACGGCTGGAGGCGGCTGGCGTAACCTGACTTGGCGTGACGAGACGCCGCTTATAGACAGCATTCCGATCGAGTCTCGCACCATGTTGCTTGGCCAACATTTGGGCTATGTTTTAGACGAGATTCTGCCGGAAGTGCTCATGGCTGACGCGTCATGATGATCCGAACCGAGTCATAACGATAAAGGCTGTAAATGTCCGCTCAACTTAATAACCCAGGTTTCGTCCGGCTGATTCGCCTCCTGTTCGGACGGCGCTTCGCCTATCTCTGCTGGGCGAGCTGGCGCCGGATCACAGTCGGCAAGGCGGAGCGCGGGACGGGGATCAACCGCTATCGTAGCCGCCAGGAACTGATTCTGGTGCCACGCCTGATGGCGCTTTTGCCTGAAGGCGAGCGCGTCCGTATCATCGACGGCGGTGCACGCGAAATGGATAAAGATTTTCGCTGGCATGCCTTTCCGGCCGATCGGCTTGAATTTCACGGGTTCGAGCCCGATCAGGCTGAGGCTAAGCGGCTCGACGGCATGGTCACGGAGCGTGGTTCGTCGACACGCCTTTATCCGGCCGGCTTGTGGGGTTATACGGGCTCGGTCGAGTTCGAGCATAACAACATCGGCGGCGGCTCGTCCTTCCTGCGGCAAAACCGCGTCGTGACCGACCGTTGGAAGTTCGAGAACCCGTCGCAAACTACGCTGTCTCGCGACATTTTCTTCCCCAAAAGATACGAATCGATGCCGGTCGTCAGCCTAGCGGATTGGGCGGTCGAAGCCAAAGTCCGTCAGATCGATTTCATGAAGCTCAACGTCCAGGGCGGTGAGCTGGAGATCCTGCAGGGTGCCGGAGAGCTGCTTAACGGCACGCTCGGCGTGCTAGCCGAAGTAGCCTTCGTCGAATCCTACAAGGACCGGCCGATGTTTTCCGACATCGACGTGTTCATGCGTAGCCGCGGGTTCTGCTTCTTCGATTTGTTGGCGCATCACTACATCGGCCGCACCGAATCGCCAGTTGCCGCTGTGCATCTCGCCCTCGTTGAGCCGAAACTGGGCCAGCTCGTCTCCTCTTGGGGGCAATTGATCGAAGGGCACGCAATTTATTTCCGCGATCCGATCGGATCGCCGCAGCCCAAGCATCTCGACGGCAAGCAGATGATCAAGCTCGTGGCGCTGGCGGAGGCATTCGGCCAGATCGAATATGCCTTCGAGCTGATGGAGTGGATGGCCAAACAGCCGGACATCGCCGACACGGATACGGCCGAGCGGTTGCGTGTCATCATCGACGAAGCGGCGAAAGCCTACTCCGCGTACGACTGAGCGGATCGTCGAGGGAGCGGCCGGCAGGAGGATCCCACCAGTTTCTTCATGTTCGTTACAACCCAAGGTATCGCAGGATGCCAAGCCGAGGTGAAGGATGAGAGAGAAATGATTGTCTGTCAAAGCCGAAGGGCTGTCGAACATCTTCACGCGTTATTTAAAAAGTGGCCCATCCGCGCCGCTTCAAACGAAGACCGTGCCGTCGGAACATCCGGTCTGGGACATGGATACCCTGCAGGACCGTCCCAATCGAGAGACCGATGATGCGACGCTGTGGCTGGAAACGGGCCGCGTTTGCACGGCAGTGGCTTACAGCCGAAGCTACACGCGCCTATTACAAGTGTTTATCTTTAGATTTGATCGAAGCCGCGAAATGACGTGGCCTTCAGTCCCATATCGATGGCTTCATCGGCTCAGGAAATTTGCTTGGCGCCATCGATCCGGCGACCCTCAAGCCGGGCACGCCCGGAATTTTCATGGTGAGCCTGCCTAAAAGCGGCACGGTCTTCATTCAAGATCCGCTATGCGCATGGCTGCGAGCCAGGCCGGCGGCGTTTCCTTCCGGCGGCTTCTTTTCCCATGTGACCATTCCGCAGTTTGCTGTCGATCGGGTAGCGTAGGATTCCCGCATATACGTTATCTACGCTCCCGCCAGCCGCCAGAACTGCATCGAGTTGAATTGCCGAATCGATCGGTTGACGGTGCATATTCGAGAACTGAGGCAATCCATTTTGTCGTTCGCGCATTTTATCGGCAGCGTCGTTCGATACAATGATCCGGTTCAGGCATATCACTTTCGCGTCCCCTTCGATTTTTGCGACCGCCCGCTCCGCGAAAGGATCGACATTCTCCTGGATGGCTATATGCAGGATCAAGTGGATTGGGTTCAAAGCTGTATAGATGCGGAATGCGATGAAGCTTCGAGCCGGAAATCCTATTTTTGAGCCAGGAGCAACTCGTCAAAGATCAGACTCGTTACTTCGATATGTTGCTCGATTTCCACGGCATCGACGGCGGTGACTTCACCTGTCCCCCGCTTCCAGAAGCCGGCAAAAAGAATTTTCGCTCGGGCCAGACAGACGAGTGGCGGAAGGCTTTTCTGCCCGATCAGCTAAAGCGCGCTACTGATATGATCCCTCCGCCGATGATGCAAAAATTCGGCTGGCCGGATTGATTTTTCCCGGAATCGACAGTCGCACGGTCTGAACGTCAAACCCGCCAAATCTCCATCGGCACCGGATAGTCGCGGCCGCCTTCCTTGACCTGCTGCGCCATGATCATAGCCTGCTCGATGCAATCGTCGATGTCGAGGCCGTAGCGGTAGGAGCCGGCGCGGCCGATCGAATAGACATTGTCCGGCATGAGGTCAAAATATTTGCGCGCGAGCTCCTGCTCCGACAGGAACGGCAGCGGATAGTGCTTGCCGTTGAGGGACGGAATCTCCATTCCGACCAGGGTCGTCGGCGACTTGTGGTGCGTCAACTTTTTGTATTCGACCAGACGGGTGAACTTCTCGTCGTTGGCGTAATAGAGAAAATAGACGTGCTCCGGGAAGACGTTCTCGGTTGGGAATACGATCTTGTGGAAGTCGCGGCCGATATAGGCGAGCTCGCCGTAGCACTGCTCGAACAGCTCGTCGGGCGAGATCGTATTGATGATGATGTCGTAGCTGAGTTTTTCGTCCTTAATCCAGACAGTCCTGTTTTGAATGTCGAAGCGCTTGATGCGGGTGTTGAGCAGGACATTGACGTCCTCGACGGTGACATCGAAGAAGCGGTTGTAGCCGTCCGGCGCGTAAGGATAGGCCGACATGGCGGTATTCCACGCGGCACGCGGGCCGCTCTTGATAGTGACGCCTTTGGGCGACCAGTTGAATGTGTCGATGCGCTTGTTGTCGTCGACCAGCCACATTTTCTTGTTGTACTTATCGATGACCTTGTCATAGAGCCGCTGGCCGACCGAGCCGATCCAATATTCCTCAAGGTTCTTGGCGTTGGCGACGCCGACCGCCGCCTTGCGCTCGGCCGCGATGAGGTCGTTATCGGGCATCTGCGAGATGTCGTCTTCGTGGATCGGGTAGTTGTAGAAGGCGTTGTCGCGTTCGACGTAGGTGATGAACTGATGGTCCGCGCAGGAACGCAGCGGACAGATCGCGTTCATGTAGTCATAGACGCGCTTGTTCTGGGTCAGGAAGTGGCGCGGCCCGAAGGTGTAGGGGTGGCCGCCGTACCAGAAGGTGCGGACGCCGGCGCCAAGGAACGACGATCCTTCGACCAAGGTCACGTCCCAGCTGCCCTGCAGCATGAGCTGATGTGCCGCGGTGCAGCCGGCGGCGCCGCCGCCAATCACGAGCGCCTTCTTCATTCTCCGAACCTCACTGGATTTTTCATGAACCGATCCGCTCTATGGGGCTTGATTCGCATCAAGTGAACATGGGCGGATCGAGCCTTGCCAAGCAGGTGAAAATAGCATATTTCCGTGGATCTCACGGGGCTAGTTTAAGCAATTTCGGGACGGCAGAATGCGGATGCGGCCCCCCCCCCCCCGTTCCAGTATGTGCGACTGTATGAAGGAGGCCGGGGATGAGTGGCCGAGCACGAACGCACTGACGACCGCAAACAACAGCAGGCAGAGTTTGATCCATCCCTTGTTCAAGCGTGCCAGGATCGAGGGTGCGGTGAAGGAGAAGATGAAGAACAGCGCCGCGGCGCCGGTCACCCAAGGCCACCATGCATTACCGACGACGAAGCCGTGGATGGCGAAAGGGTGAAGAAACCGCCGAATACGAGGGCGAATGCCTGATCGGAAGAGGTCTTGAATTTTCCCTCGCGATCGAGCGACTGGTGCGAGCCGAACTGCTTATTCGCCATGATCAGGCTATTTATCAAAAGGCATTGTTATATTGCTGAATTTTGCTCTAAATTTAGAGAGTTTTATGCTTGGAGATCGGTAAATTCGGCCGATTTATTTGATCTATGGTCTTGCTCGTCAAGAAAATGGCGTCCGGCCTGCGAAAGCGAGGTCCCAAATACTTGGTGAGCGCCTTTCGCAATGAAATGGCCGGTCCCCGGCTCCGTGTCACGCTAGGCTTGCGGAGAGTCATCGTGTGGTTATGCGATGCCCTGTTCCATCGGCGGCGCGCCAAGCCGGCATCCGAAAACCTGCGGTTTTTTTACGATCTGGACGTGGCGCCGATCACTTTCGATTTCACCAGCTATCTGGCGGGGGCGGAGCTGGAGCGCCGCCGCCGGGGCCTGGGTGCCATCGAGGTTATCTTCGTTCCTGGGCGCAGCCACGGCGTGCGCAGCGAATTCGCCGAATATGACCACGTAGTCGACGCCGAATCGCGCAATTGGCGCATCCGCAACCTTTTGCTGCCGATCCTCGCACTGCTGCCGAGCGTGACGGGCTATCGCATCTGCGCCTCGCGCGACGAGGCGGACGGCCTGGCGGCGGGGAATGCCATCTTTCCGGACGATTACCGCGTTTTCTTGCCGCGTCATCCGGCCAAGCGTCTGGTGCATGATCTCGCCGCCGCCGGCATGCCGCTGTTTCCCATGCTGCGTGCGCCGGCCCACGCCCGGCGGATCGCCGACGCTTTCGTCGCGCAGGTGGCGCGCGGTCGCAAGGTGGTCGTCGTCACCATGCGCGAATACGGCTACACACCGGCGCGTAACAGCAAGCTCGACGTCTGGCGCGCCTTCGCTGACGGCCTGGATCCGGCGACCTATGCCGTCGTTTTCGTGCCCGACACCGAAGCAGTGATGCGCGCAGATTATGCGTGCGTGGGCGACCATCCGATGTGCGAGGCCGCCGCCTGGAATATCGAAGTCCGGATGGCGCTCTACGAGGCCGCTTGGCTCAATATGGGTGTCATGCAGGGGCCGATGGAGCTGTGCTGGTACAATGAGGCGGCGCGCTATTTGATCTTCCTCAACGTCGGCAATTCCGACGTCAGCACCGAGGCGATCATCGCCGAACGCGGCCAGCCCTTGTATCGTGACCTGGCTTTCGCCACGCCGTTCCAGAAGATCGTTTGGGGTGACGACGATCTCGCCACTCTGTCGCGTAATTTTGCCGATACCACCGCCCGGCTGCAAGTCGGCGCGGCGTCTTAAACCGCTGCGGGGCGGGCGGAAAAACCGCGCAAGCCATCCGATTGTATTTGCATACGATCTATGTCATAAATACTCATGTCCATACCTTCCGAGCTTAAATCCAGCTTGCGCCCGCTGACCACTTCCGCCTTCGAAGACTTGTCGAACGGCTTGATGAACTGGTCGCTGTGGGCCCGCATGGGCTGGCTTGAGGTCAAGCGGCGCTACCGGCGCACGGTGATTGGGCCGTTCTGGAGCGCGGTCAGCCTGGCGATCATGGTCGGAGCGGTCGGTGCCATCGGCTCCGCCCTGTGGAAGCAGGACCCTTTCGAATATTTGCCATTCCTCGCCTCCGGCCTCGTCGTTTGGATGCTGATCTCGTCGATCACGATCGAGTCCTGCGGCCTGTTCGTTAACAGCAGCACGCTGTTCCGCCAGATGCGGTTCGATTATTCGATCCTCGTCTATTCGCTAGTCTGGCGAAACTTCATCGTCTTCCTGCACAATCTGACGGTGTACGTCGTCATCCTCGTCTTGATGGCGCCGCAGCAAATCAATTTCAATATCCTCCTTGTCGCGCCGGGGATGCTGGCGCTGCTCATCAACGGCGTGTGGATTGCGCTCCTGCTCGGCCTCATCTGCCTGCGGTTTCGCGACATTCTGCAGCTTATCAACAGCCTCATACAGATCGCGATGTTCGTCACGCCGATCTTCTGGCCGTTAAACGCCCTGGAGAACTCGGCGCGCGTCGTCTTCGTGCATTTCAATCCGCTCTATCATCTCATCACCATCGTGCGCGATCCGCTCATCGGCAAAATTCCGCCGTCGGAGGTCTACCTCGCTGTCGCCGTCATTACCGTTTGCGGCTGGGCGCTCACCTATGTGGTGTTCGAGCGCTTCCGCAAACGTATCGTTTATTGGAGCTGACCGATGGCGACGGTGGTGCTCGAAAACGTCCATGTCGATTTTCCGATTTACGGCGGCCATCGCAGCCTGCGGCGGGTCGTGTTCGAGCGGGCGACAGGCGGCCTGATTAAGCATTCGGGCGGCAAATCCGACCGCGTGTCGGTCAAGGCGCTGTCCGGCCTGAACTTCGAACTGCATGACGGCGATCGCGTCGGTCTGGTTGGGCACAATGGCGCCGGCAAGTCGACCTTGCTCAAAGTCATCGCCGGCGTTTGTGAGCCGACGTCCGGCCGGGTGCTCTCCGAGGGGCGAATCACACCGCTGTTTACGGCGATGCCCGGCATGGACGGTGAGGACACCGGCTACGAGAACATCATGACCGCGGGCCAATTGCTGAATATTCCGCTCAAAAAGCTTGAAAGCCTGCTGCCACAAATCGAGGAATTCAGCGAGCTCGGCGAGTATCTCACGCTGCCGATGCGGACTTATTCCAGCGGCATGGTGACGCGCTTGGGGTTCGCACTGGCGACGTCGATCGATCCTGGCATCTTACTGATCGACGAGGGCATCGCCACCGGCGATGCGCGGTTCGTTGAAAAGGCTGCGCAGCGCATGAAGGAGTTCGTCGGGCGTAGCTCGATCATGGTTATCGCCAGCCATTCGAACGAGATGATCCAGTCGACCTGCAATAAGGCGTTGTTCATGCGCGCTGGCGAGATCGTCGCGGCGGGGCCGGTCGACGAAGTCCTCGCCCTCTACAGCGATTCGCCTTACGAGGCGGCAGCCGTCGGCGCCGGTTAGGCCGGGCTCATGGACCCGCGGCTCGATCGCGCGACACCCCTACGCCCGGGCAACGCCTCGGCTGCGCTGATCTTGCTCGAAGGGCGTTATTTTCTCCAGTTGCGTGACGACATTCCCGGCATCTTCTTTCCCAATCATTGGGGATGTTTCGGTGGCGGGGTCGATCCCGGCGAAAGCAGCGAAAAAACCCTGCGGCGCGAGCTGAGAGAAGAGCTCAGCCTGGATCTCGCCGGCGTGGCCGTGCGCTACTTCACGCGCTTCACGTTCGACCTAACCTTCATGGGCGTGGAAGGAATTTGGCGCGATTTCTATGTCGTCGATCTGCCGGCGGACCGTCTTGAAGGTTTGGTCCTGCAAGAGGGACGGGAGATACGATTGTTTGCGGCCGACGACATCCTGGCCAACCGGATCGCGATCACGCCCTACGACAGCTTCGCCCTCTGGTTTCACATCAACCAGGGTCGCTTGAAGGCTTAAGGGGCGATTTCTCCGCCATAACGCGCGATCATCGCGCCGATTTCCATCGGATCGTAGCCCCAGTCCGCGATGGCATGGTCGCTCGACAGCAGGAAGCTGGGCTTGGCCGCTGGCACCTCTTCGATGCGGCAATCGACGTCCATGCTGTTCGCCAGTATTTCGATGGCGTCGCGCACAGAAACGGTGCCGCGCGCGCCGAGCACCATTGCGTCGAATCCCGTCCAGTCGCGCAGCGTCAGGCTTTGCGCGAGGCGGGCCAGGTCGGCGACATAGCAAGCGTTGTTGAACGGCGCGTCCAGGTTGAAGGCGCGTACTGGCTGGTCGGCGCGCAACTTGGCGGCGACGCGCGACAGCCAGTTGCGATGGGCGCCGGGACCGATGACGCCGGGCAGGCGCAGCGCGACGGCGGATAGCCAGCCGGCTTCGTCGGCGATTATGCGTTCTGCACCCGCCTTGGACAGGCCATAGGCGTCGGAGCGGAGAATGGGGGTCGTCTCGTCCACCACGGGGCTGTCGATGTCGCCGTACAGCGAGAGCGACGAGAGGAACACCAGCTTGCGACTGTTCCAGGCACGCATCCTGGCGAGCAGGGCCCTCGTCGCGTCGAGCCCGTCGCGCAGCACCATGGCGTCGTCGATGCCGGGCCCGGGCGAGGTGGCTGCGGCATGGATCACCGCTTCGAAGGGCCCGGATAGGCCCACCAGGCCCATCAGGTCGCCCTGGACGAACGTCAGGCCGGCTTGGCCGGGCAGGCGCCCGGCGAAGCCGAGGCCGTGCCGGTAGAGCCCGGTGACGTCATGGCCTCTCGCCGCCAGATGCCTGGCGACGACACTGCCGGCAAAGCCGGAGACTCCTGTGACTAGCACCCGCATGGTGTCCCCGGAAGATCAGGCGATGGCTACGAGAATGCGCTGCGGCGAGAGGCCATGCGCCGCCAGCAGGTCGTCGTGCGAGCCATAGTTGTGGATGAACTTGTCCTGCAGGGTGAAGGTGTCGAGCCGGCAGGTTGCCTTGATGTCCCAGGCGATCTGCTTGGTCTGCGGCGCGAGGCCGCCCTGCGGCGCATGTTCCTCGATGACGATGACCTGCTTATGGGTCCTGAGCGCCTGGGCGATTCCCTCGCGGTCGAGCGGCTTGAGCGTATGGCAGGAGACGAGCGAAACCGACTTACCCCCCACCGCCAGGCTGTCGGCGATCTGAGTCGCCATCTTCATGATGACACCGTAGGACAGGATGCAGACGTCGCTGCCGCGCCGCAGGTAGCGCAGCTTGCCGAATTGCCAGGGCTCGGCGTCCTTGGTGAGGTTGGGCTCGCCGGTCTTGCCGATACGCAAGTAGATCGGGCCGACCTTCTGCGTCGCGCAGTGGCGTGTCGCTTCGGTGCATTCCGCCGGATCGCAGGGCGCGATGATCTGCATGTTGGGAATGGCGCCGGCCACCGCGATGTCTTCCTGCGTGTGGTGCGTGCCGCCGAGCGTCGAATAGATCACGCCCGAGCCCATGCCGACGACGGTCACCGGCAGGTTCTGGTAGCACAGGTCGTCACGCACCATCTCGAACGGACGATAAAGCGAGAAAGTGGCGATGGTGTAGGCAAAAGGCTGGCAGCCGCGTAGCGCCAGGCCTGCGGCGATACCGATCATGCTCTGTTCGGCAACGCCGACATTAATGAAGCGCTCGGGATATTCCGTCGAGAACTTCGCGATGGTACCGCCCGGCGAGATGTCGGCGACGACTATGTAGATGTCGGGGTTCTTCTTGGCTTCGTCGTAAAGCGCTTCGGAGAAGGTATTTCTCACAGCGCGGCCTCCAGTTCTTTCAGGGCTTGCTGGTATTCGTCCTTGTTGGGCGAGCGGTAGTGCCAGATCGGCACGTTTTCCATGTAGCTGATGCCCTTGCCCTTGGTCGTCTTGGCGACGACCATCAGCGGTTTGTCGCCCTTGCGCGAGGCGACAGCATCGTGGATGGCCGCCGAATCATGGCCGTCGACCTCGACGCTTTCCCAACCGAAGGCAAGATATTTCTCGACCACAGGGTAGAAACTCGGATGCGTCTGCGAGGTGCGGCCGAGGCTCTGGAAGTCATTGTTGTCGACGAAGGCGACGAGGTTCTTCACGCCGAAGGACGAGGCCATGAGCGTTGCTTCCCAGGTCGAGCCTTCCTGCAGTTCGCCGTCCGACAGTACCGTGTAGACGATGGTGTCGCGCTTGCGGCCACGCTCGGCGAGCGCCATGCCGACGGCCATCGCGAGGCCGTGGCCGAGCGCGCCAGTCGCCGCCTCGATGCCGGGATTGCCGTGGTCGGGATGGCAGCCGAGGCGCCCCGTCGGCGTGCAATAGCCATTCATTTCGGCGCGGGTCAGCGTGCCGCGCTCTTCCAGGATGGCATATTGGATCATGCAGCCGTGGCCCTTCGACATCAGGAAGATGTCGCGTGTGCCGCCGGCCTCGCCGTGACGCATCAGGCCGTTGTAGACGACGTCGACGATCTCGGTGCAGGAATAGGCCGAGCCGATGTGCAGCGCCTGGACCTGCTGGGAGACTTCCAGGATGCGCTTACGGTAGCGGTTGACGCGCAGTTTTGCGGCGTCCGCGTTGAAGGCGTTCTTGCCTGTGGCCATGCGGTCAACTCCCTAGCCGATGATGGTCCAATAATAGTCCCCGGTGTAGCCGGCCTCATTGAACAATTTGATCCAGCCGTCCGGATAGTCGTGGAACTTGGCCGTCAGCACCCAGTCCTCGAATCGCACTTTCTGCTCGGGGGTGCGGTAGCTGTCGACCTGCACGAAGGCGCGGCCGCCCGAGACGCGCTGCATCTCCTTCAGCGCTGTCTTGAGGTCCTCGCGCGCGAGGTTGTGCAGCGTGTTGAGCGAGATCGCGGCCTTGAAACTGTTGTCCGGGAAGGGCAGCTCCATCGCATTGCCGATCTGCAGGCGGCCGACGACTTCCGGCTCGCAATGCATCAGCGCGTATTTCGAGACGTCCATGCCGAAGGCCTCGAGGCCGGGCAGGGCCTTCATGAAGTCCTTCACCAGGAAGCCCTTGGCGCAGCCGATGTCGAGCACGCGGTCGCCTGGCTTCAATTCGAAATGCTTGATCATGTCCTGCGCCACCGGCACCCAGCGGCCGTCGTAGCGATAGCCGCCATAGCCGTATTCGCGCGGACCGTCGAAATACATTTCGCCGTACTCGCGCGCAATGCGGATGTGCTCTTCAGTCTTAGCGTTTTTGCGCGCCTCGACCTTGCGCTGGCTTTTGGGTAACTTGTCGAGCAGGTTGATCTCGGCCATCAGGATTGCCCTACGGTTTGTTTGTGAACGTCGGCGATGCCGTCGGCGAGTCGGACGTAACGGAAGTCCGGAAAGGCCTTGAGGCAGCCGGTGATATCGAAAAAGCGGTGCAACAGATGGGCGCGCGGGCCTGGGCGCGGCAGCAGGACGACCTTGCCGCCGGGAGACTGCGCCGCGACCATGCCGGCGATGTCGTGGAACGCGGTCGAGACGCCGGTGACGGCGTTGAGCGCGCCGTAGCTCTTGTGCAGCAGGATCAGCGCCGCGAGGCGGGCTACGTCGTCGACCAGCACATGGTCGCGCCGCTCCTCACCCTCGCCGAAGATCGAGATCGGCTCGCCTTTGGCAGCTTGGCGGCGAAAGCGGTTGGGGCCGTAGCCGGAATGCGGATCGCGCGCGCCATAGATCAGCGTCGGACGCAGGGCGGCGAACGGGCAGGTGACGGCAGTCTTGAACATCAGTTCGCGCGCGGCGTGCATCATGCCGTGGGTTGTGGTCGGCGCGGCGTGGGAGGATTCGGTGACGGGGTTGGCGTCGTCGGCGTAGATCGCGTCGGAGCTGATGTAGAGGAGATGGCCGGGCATGACTGTGGCGAAGGCCCGGCAAGCCGTTTCGGCCATGCGGAGGTTGTCCATCAGTTGCGTCACGGTCTTGGCAGGCGCGATGGCCGAGACGAAGACGACGCTATCGCCAGGCTTGAGGTGGCCGGCGATGGCGTTGCCACCGCCGGGGGCGAGCAGGTCGGCTTCCTTGCGCGTCAGGCCGAGCGCCGGCATGGCGCGGTCGGCCAACTCGCGCAAGATCGCGCCGCCGACAAAGCCGCCGGACCCGATGACGACGGTGCGGGGCGGTACAGTCGGCTTGAGCTGCAGATGTTCGAGCATGGGGGTTCCGTGTGTCAGGGGGAGGGTGCTGCCGTCAGGCTTGCGGCGCGCCCACTCCCAAGGTGATATGCGTCAGGCCCGCTTTGGTCAATGCCGCGCCGTCAAGCATGCGGTAAGGGTCGATCACCAACCGTCCGCGCATGGCGGCTTTGATGTCGGCGGCGGCCAGTTTGCAGAAGGCCGGCCATGGCGTCATGACGATGAGGGCGTCGACGCCCTTGGCGACGTCGAGGGCGCTTGCGCAAGCGGTGCTGCGCGGGTGCTCGGCCGCGATCGCCGGCACCACCGGGTCGAACAGACGCACCGCCCAGGGATGCAGATGGCGCAGCAGGGCAAGCGACGGCGAGTTTTTCGTCGAGTGGGTGTTTTCCTTGTAGGCGAGCCCGAGCACGCCGATCACCGCATCCGGTTTGTCGTCGAGCAGCGCTTTATGCAGCGTGCGCAGCGGCCAGTCCTTGCGGTGCTTGCTGTTGTGGATGAAGGCCTCGATCAGGCTGGCGTCCGAGCCGTGGTCGCGGGCGAAATTCTCCACCGTGGCGAGATCGCGCTCGAGATTGCCCCCCGACAGGCCGAGGCCGGCAGCGAGATAGGAAAAGGCGCCGATCCGCTTGTCGAGCTTGAGCGCCGGGGCGATCTCGGTCCATTCGGCGCCGATATGCTCGCATAGTTCAGCGAGCGTGTTGGCGACCGTCACGGAGGCGACGAGGCAGCAGTTGATCGAAATCTTGGCCAGCTCGGCACTTTCGTAGCGCATGGGCAGCAACGGGCAGCCGAAGGCATCGAGAAAGGTCTTGAAAGACTGCGGCAACGGCGCTTTGGGATCGGCGCAGCCGATGATGAAGCGCTCGGGCAGCGTGGCGCGTTCGACGGCGCGGCCGAACACCAGCGTTTCCACCTGGTAATAGAACGGACGGCCGGCAAAGGCATGGACGCGCGAGAAACCCGGCGGCACCTGGCTGAGGATAACCGTCACGCTGTCTTTCGCCAGCGCCGGCTCGATCAGGGCGAGCAATGATTTGATCGGCGCCAGGTCGCTGCTGCCGGCGTCGTCGGTCGGCACGTCGGGCGCGACATAGATCACGTCGGCCTTGGCGAGCGCGGCGACGTCGGCAGTGAAAATAATGCGCGAGCGGTTGCTCGCCAGCAGCTCGTCGAGATCGGGTTCGACCACGGGCAGCTTGCCGGCGTCGAGCGCCGTGATGCGTGCCGTGTCAGGGTCGAAGCAGATCGTCTCGAAGCCCTTGCTCGCGGCGGCGATGGCCGAGCAGATGCCGAGATGGGTCATGCCGACGTAGGCGATGCGTGGCTGGCTCATTTTGCCGCCCGCAGGGCTTCGTCGGCCAGCCGGCCGAGCAGTCCGTTGAGCCATTTGTCGTTGCTCATGTCGGTCGGCGTCCGTTTCTCGCAGAGGGCCTTGAAATGCGCATATTCCAGCGCCCAGGTCGGGTCTTCTTGCACCAGCGTCTTCTCTTCCTCGGCCGGGCGGCCGCTGGGCAGCACGCGCTTGCGCACCGTCATTGTCGTCGGGCCCCATTTGCACAGCGAGGAGATATGCGCAGTGCCTTTCTCGGCGAAGATGTCGCAGGTGAAATGATTGCGCCAGGACAGCAGCGTCATTTCCAACTCGACGCGCAACGGCCCGCCATTGGCGATCACCACATGGTCGAAGGCGCGGTTCTCGAAGCGGTCGGCCGAGACGACGCGGAAATCGTCGGCGAAATCGCCGAACCAGAAGCGGCAAGTATCCAGTAGGTGCGATCCGAGGTCGGGCAGCACGCCGGCGCCTTCGTCGCGCCAGGCCGAATCGCGCACAAGGCGCGCCGTTCCGTTGCCATAGAACATGCGGCAGCGATAGATCTCGCCCAAACTGCCCGAACGGATCAGGTCCGCCATGGCGGCGTAATGCGGCTCGAAGCGATGGTTGTAGGCGGTGTAGCAGACCGCGTTATTGGCACGCGCCAATTTTTCCAGTCCGTCGAGCTCGGCAGTGTCGGCGGCGAACAGCGGCTTTTCGACGAGGGCGTGCTTGCCGTTGCCGAGCAGATGGCGAAGCAAAGCGACCTTCGGCGTGTCGGGCACGCAGAGCAGCGCCGCATCGTAGCTGTCGAGTGGCACCTCTTCGACGGTGCGGTATTTCACACCATCGGCAATCGGGTCGACCGTGGCCACGGCGTCCGCCCCGGCGATGCGCAGGCGCTTGTGGCCCTGCACGCCCATGCCGGCGACGATCACCCGCATCGGGCGGCGCCTATGGCGGAGCGAAGCGGCTCAACCATAATTGACATGGCTTTCAATCAAGTTGAGGCGAGCATGGACGTCCTCGGGCCCGATCGGGATATTGCCTTCCTGCTCGCAGGCCAGCGCCGCGGCCACCGACCCGAGAACGGAGGCGATGACACCTTTGCCGGTTACCTTCAAGGCGAGGGATGCGTAGGCGAGCAGCGCGTCGCCGGCGCCGACCGCGTCCACCACGTTCTGGCAGAAGGTGTCGACGGCGAAGAAAGCGCGCACGTCTTCTTCGGCTTTCGGCATGCCGCGATAGGTCAGCAGGCCGCGCTCGCCCATCTTGAGGATCAGCAGCTTGCAGTTGGCGCGGCGATAGAGCTCGAGGCCGAGCGGACGGACGACCGAATCCTGGTCGCCGAGGGCGAAGCGCGCCTCGCGTTCGTTCGGCGTGATCAAGTCGAAGCCCTGGAATTCGAGAATGTTGCCCCAGCGGCTGGCCACCTGGCTGTCGGCGATCTTCATGACCCCTTCGGGGATCGCTGCGGTGAGGGGGCCGATGGTGTCGCGGTTGAACATGCCATGGCGGAAATCGCTGAACACGACGATCTCCGGTTTGGCCTCGACCATCTGGTCCGACAGCTTCTTTACGATATCTTCGGCGATCGAACGGTTGTCGAGCGTGTCGATCTTCAGCAGATGGTAGTTGCCGGCGATAATCACGTTCTTGTTGATCGTCGGGCGAGTCTTGTCCTTGATCGGCAGGCATTTAACGCCGGACTTGGCGAGATCGTCGAGCACGAAGTCCGCCAGCGCGTCGACGCCGAGCACGGTGGAGAATGTGACGTCCGCCCCAGCCGCGCCGATATGCTTGGCGACGATGCCCGCGCCGCCGACGAAGTCCTGCTTTTCTTCGAAGCGCACGCTCATGGTCGGTGTCTTGGTCATGCCGCCGATAAGCGTCGTGTGCGTATAGCTGTCGACGATGGTGTCGCCGACGACATGCACCTTCGTGCCCTTCATGCCGTCGACCGCTGCGTGCAGGTCGCCGAACGAGATATTCTCGGCGTCGAGCAGCATGATCAGCTTCTCGGTCGACAGGTTAGGGGGGAATCTTTCGATGATGTGAGACGAGGAATAGACGATATCGCCCGGCGTGAAGATGATCTGTCCGCCGTAGGCCTCGACGGCTTTCTTCTCTTCCTGGGTCTTGGGCGGCAGGCCTGTCGAGCCGTATTCGTAGCCCTTGGCAAAATAATCGGGCTGCAGCGTGTTGATGTTCTTCAGCGGCGTCGGCTCGCGGTCGACGATCACGTAATCGACCACTTCAAGCGCGGCGAGGTTGATCGCGCGCAGGTCTTCCGGGACATAGGGGCGGAAGTTCGCCTTCTTGATGTGATCGTCGCAGGTCAGGCTGGCGATCAGCACGTCGGCCTTGCTCTTGGCGTATAGCAGATGGCGTACGTGGCCTGGATGGACGATGTCGAATGTCCCGTGGCACATGATGACCGACTTCTTGCGCGGCAAGCCGCCGATAATCTCGCGCAACTTTTCGACCGTGACGATCTTATGGTTGACGATCTTCTTGCTGGCTTCGTCCATCATCCCCGCAACCCCGTTACGATAGCGCCTTGAACCAGCCGGCGGTCGCTTTGGCGATCGAATCCGGCTCCCACAACGGCGCTTCGCGCCAATAATCGATATTCGCGAGAATGCGGCC
>CANJIM010000013.1 GCA_947474495.1 Rhodospirillaceae bacterium | reverse complement strand
TTTCAAAGAGCGCGCCATCGAGCTGGCCTGGAATTTGATCACCAAGGAATTCGGCCTCGCCAAGGACAAGCTCTGCGTCACCGTCTATCACACGGACGACGAAGCTGCGAACCTGTGGAAGAAGATCGCCGGCCTGACCGACCATCGCATCATCCGCATCCCGACCAGCGACAATTTCTGGTCGATGGGCGACACCGGCCCCTGCGGCCCCTGCTCAGAAATCTTCTACGACCACGGCGACCATATTCCGGGCGGCCCGCCGGGCAGCGCCGACCAGGACGGCGATCGCTTCATCGAGATCTGGAATCTCGTCTTCATGCAATACGAGCAGTTGGCGCCGGACAACCGCCAGCCGCTGCCGCGCCCGTCGATCGACACCGGCATGGGCCTCGAGCGCCTCGCTGCCGTGCTGCAGGGCAAGCATGACAATTACGACACCGACACGCTGCGCGCCCTGATCGAGGCCTCGTCGCAAGCGATCGGCAGCCCGGCCGACGGCCCGCACAAGGTCAGTCATCGCGTCATCGCCGACCACCTACGCTCCTCCTGCTTCCTGATGGCCGACGGCGTGCTGCCGTCGAACGAAGGGCGCGGCTATGTGCTCCGCCGCATCATGCGCCGCGCCATGCGCCACGCGAATATCGCCGGCGCCCGCGAGCCGGTGATGTGGAAGCTGGCGCCGGCCCTGGTCAAGCAGATGGGCCAGGCCTATCCCGAACTGGCGCGCGCCGAGGCGCTGATCGCCGAGACGCTGAAGCTCGAGGAATCGCGCTTCCTCACCATGCTCGATCGCGGCCTGAAATTGCTCGAAGACGAGACGAAGAAACTCGCCTCCGGCGCCGAACTGCCGGGCGAGGTCGCCTTCAAGCTCTACGACACCTTCGGCTTCCCCTACGATCTGACGGAAGACGCGCTGCGCGCGCAGAACCGCAAGGTCGCGCGCGCCGGCTTCGACAGGGCGATGGAAAAGCAGCGCCAGGATGCCCGCGCCGCCTGGTCTGGCTCGGGCGAGGCCGCCACCGAGAAGCTGTGGTTTGAAATCCGCGACGCCGTCGGTGCCAGCGAATTCCTCGGCTACACGACGGAAACGGCGGATGGCAAGATCGTCGCCTTGGTGGCGGACGGCAAGAGCGTCACCGACCTCAAGGCCGGCCAGGAGGGCGCGGTGATCGTCAACCAGTCGCCGTTCTACGGCGAGTCCGGCGGCCAGATGGGCGATGTCGGCACAATCACATCTCAAGACGGCAAGTCAGGCGCTGCGGAATTCACCGTCACCGACACCCACAAGAAGCTCGGCGATCTCCTCGTCCATCACGGCAAGCTCACCAAGGGCGCGCTCAAAGTCGGCGACACGGTCGAACTGCGCGTCGACGGCAAGCGCCGCTCTTCCTTGCGCGCGCATCACTCCGCGACGCACTTGCTGCACGCCGCGCTGCGCCGCCGCTTGGGCCCGCATGTGACGCAGAAGGGCTCGATGGTCGCGCCGGATCGCCTGCGCTTCGACTTCAGCCACAACAAGCCGATCGTGCCGGACGAACTGCTCGTCATCGAACGCGACGTCAACCGCCTGGTGCGCCGCAACGCCGACGTCGCCACGCGCTTGATGACGCCCGACGCCGCTGTGGCCGAAGGCGCCATGGCATTGTTCGGCGAGAAATACGGCGATGAGGTGCGCGTCGTCTCCATGGGCCTCGACGACGAGATCCCGACCTCCGACGCCAAGCCCTATTCGACCGAACTGTGCGGCGGCACCCATGTCACCCGCACCGGCGACATCGGCGCTTTCCGCATCGTCGCCGAGGGCGCGCTGGCCTCCGGCGTCCGCCGCATCGAAGCGCTGACCGGCGAAGCCGCCGACCGCTGGGACGAACAGCAGAGTGCGCGGCTGGCCGAAGCCGCTGCCGTGCTGAAGACCGCGCCCGCCGACCTGCCGGCGCGTGTCGCTGCCCTCGCCGACGAGCGCCGCCGCCTCGAGCGCGAACTGGCCGACGCCAAGAAGCAGCTCGCGCTGCTCGGCGCGTCCGGCGCGTCGTCGGGCGGCGCGTCCACCGGCGAACTGGCCAAGGACATCGGCGGTGTGAAGCTCGTCGCGCGCAAGCTCGATGGCGTCGCTGCGAAAGACCTCAAGGGCATGGCCGACGATTTCAAGGCCAAGGTCGGCTCCGGCATCGTCGCGCTGATCGCCGTCACCGACGGGAAGGCCTCGGTCGTCGTCTCCGTCACCGACGATCTGACCGGCCGCTTCAACGCCGTCGATCTGGTGAAGGTTGCCGCCGAAGCGCTCGGCGGCAAAGGCGGCGGCGGCCGCCCCGCCATGGCACAAGCCGGCGGCCCCGACGCCGACAAGGCCGATGCCGCATTGCAAGCGGTCGAGCATGCCGTGGCGAAAGTGCCGGCTTAAAGCTGTTTGAAAACCGTCATGCTCGGACTTGATCCGAGCATCCATGCATTACGCGCTCGAGCGCCGGATCAATGGACCCTCGGGTCAAGCCCGAGGGTGACGGTCGATAAAGTGGCATGGGCACCGCCAAACAAACCCCGCAGGATCGCTCCTGCGGGGTTTGTTTGGCGCCCTCCAGCGTCTGCGCATCGTGAAAACGCTGCTCAAGGTGAGGCTTTTATCCCCATAGACAGGCGATATAATCGAAGAGTCGATTACATATCCGGGGGGAATAAAATGTACTGACGCACTCTGCTTGCTGCGGCAAGTATCGCTCTTCTTGCTGGCTGCTCGTCGGTCGTCGAAGGCACGTCTCAGGAAATCGTCATCAATACCAATCCGGCTGGCGCGAATTGCGACCTGATCCGTGAAGGCATTTCGATCGCCCGTGTCAGCCCGACACCAGGCGCCACGACGATCAAGAAAACCAAGCACGACATCACGATCAAATGCCTAAAGCCGGAATTTCATTAGGCGACCTTCTTCAATAAATCAGCTGCCGCCGGCGCGACCTTTGGAAACATCATCCTCGGCGGCGGCATCGGTTGGGCGATCGATTCAGCCTCGGGTGCCGATAACAAATATGACAGCCCGGTCAACATCACCCTGGTGCCTATCATGCCAGTGCCGGTAACGCCGGCCGAGCCCGCGGCGCCGCAGACGTCCGATGCGACAGCGCCCAAGGGGCTGACGAACTGAGGGATCGTCGTTCGAACTTGGGCTATTGAAAACAAAAACCCCGCGGGAGCGATCCCGCGGGGTTTTTCTTGAGCCGTGTATCTGAAGCTTACGCCTTCGACAGCGCCGCCTTCAGGTTGCTGTCGATCTTGTCGAGGAACTGCGTCGTGGTCAGCCACTTCTGGTCCGGGCCGATCAGCAAGGCCAGGTCCTTCGTCATGTGGCCGTCTTCGACGGTGTCGATGCAGACCTTCTCGAGCGCGTCGGCGAACTTCACCACGTCGGGCGTGCCGTCGAACTTGCCGCGATAGTTGAGGCCGCGCGTCCAGGCGAAGATCGACGCGATCGGATTGGTCGAGGTCTCCTTGCCCTTCTGATGTTCGCGGTAGTGGCGCGTCACCGTGCCGTGCGCCGCTTCCGCTTCGACGGTCTTGCCGTCGGGCGCGAGCAGGACGGAGGTCATCAGGCCGAGCGAGCCGAAGCCCTGGGCGACGGTGTCGGACTGCACGTCGCCGTCGTAGTTCTTGCAGGCCCACACATAGCCGCCGCTCCACTTCATGGCGCTGGCGACCATGTCGTCAATCAGGCGGTGCTCGTAGATGATCTTCAGCTCGTCGAACTTCGCCTTGAATTCCGTGTCGAACACTTCCTGGAACAGGTCCATGAAGCGGCCGTCATAGACCTTCAGGATGGTGTTCTTGGTCGACAAATACACCGGCCACTTCTTGGCCAGGCCGTAGTTGAAGCAGGCGCGGGCGAAGCCGCGGATCGATTCGTCGAGGTTGTACATCGCCATGGCGACGCCGGCGCTCGGCGACTTGAACACTTCGCGGGTGATCGGCGCGCCGCTGCCCTCCGGCGTGAAGGTCATGGTCAGCGTGCCCTTGCCCGGCATGATGATGTCGGTGGCGCGGTATTGGTCGCCGAAGGCGTGACGGCCGATGACGATGGGCTTGGTCCAGCCCGGCACCAGGCGCGGCACGTTCTTGCAGATGATCGGCTCGCGGAACACGGTGCCGTCGAGGATGTTGCGGATCGTGCCGTTGGGCGACTTCCACATTTCCTTGAGGTTGAATTCCTTCACGCGGCCGGCGTCCGGGGTGATCGTCGCGCATTTGACGCCGACGCCGTACTTCTTGATCGCCTCGGCGGATTCCACGGTGACCTTGTCGGAAGTCGCGTCGCGATGCTCGACGCCGAGGTCGTAGTATTTCAGGTCGACGTCGAGGTACGGCAGGATCAGCTTGTCTTTAATGAACTTCCAGATGATCCGCGTCATCTCGTCGCCGTCGAGTTCGACGAGCGGGGTCTTGACCTGAATCTTGGCCATGGTGTCCTCAGTCTCCTGTTGGGCCGCCGAAGATGCCCCCGCGGCGTGTGGCCGCATATGACAGGGGGCGGGGCGGTGGTCGGATGGAAATCGGGCGAAAGCGCAGGGCACCTTAATCAGCCGAGGGGCCCCGCGCAAGGTTGGCCGGGGCCGCCGGGCCATGGTGCCTCGAAAGCCTCTCCGCCCTGCGAAAAATGGCGGAAAATCTCGGGTTTTTAGGGCCGAACTACAGCTTCTCCGGCTGCGCCGAACTACAGCTTATCCGGCTGCGCCGGCAGGGCCGGCTCAGGCAGGCCGGCGAGGACGCCGGGAATGTCGGCGATGCGCTCGACCGGGGTGATCAGCGTTTCATGTTCGCCGCGCGCGAAGCCGCCCTCGACGACATGGCGCATCATCTCGCGGAACGGCCGCCAATAGCCGGCGATGTCGAGCAGCAGGATCGGCTTGTCGTGCATGCGCAACTGCTTCCAGGTGATCATCTCGAAGGCTTCGTCGAGCGTGCCGAGGCCGCCGGGCAGAATGGCGAAGGCGTCGGACAGCTCGAACATGCGCTGCTTGCGCGCGTGCATCGTGTCCACCGCGATCAGTTCGGTGCAGCCGGGGTGGGCCAACTCCTTGGTCTTCAGCATGGTCGGGATGACGCCGATCACCTTGCCGCCGGCCGCCAGTGTCGCGTCGGCGACGATGCCCATGAGGCCGACGCGGCCACCGCCATAGACCAGGGTGATGCCCTGCTTGCCGAGCAGCCTGCCGAGTTCGGCGGCGGCCTCGGCATGGCGCGGGTCGGCGCCGGCGCTGGCGCCGCAGTAAACGCAAAGGGAGGTGACGCGGGCCATGCTGCGCTCGCTATGTGGCGTGGGGTCGCGGCGTTATAGCGCGGGCTGCGGTGGAGCTAAAGCTTCATCGGCAGGATGACCATCGGGACGCCGCGCAGATGCAGGTCGCGCTGGATGGCATAGGCCGTCTGGTTGTGCAGCAAGCGGGTCAGGCCGTTGTCCTCGGCGAAGATCAGCTGGGCGGCGAAGAACATGCTGTTGGGATATTGCCGCACGATCATATCGGCCAGCGTCAGCAGGCGGTCGACCACGTCGGTGCCGAAACTGTGCATCGAGGTCGCGGCCCAGCCGTGGCGTCGGCAGTAATTGACGTAGCTTTCGAGGTTATCTTCGACTTCAGCGCGCAGTTCGGTCAGCAATTCCTCGCCGTGGAAGCTCTCGGCGTCGATTTCGCCGATGCTGATGAAGATGAAGTTCTTGAACTGATTGGGGAACAGGCGCTGGGTCGAGAGCAGCGTGTGCATGCCGGCGCCGAGGCTGCGGCCGACCAGGAACACGGCGGTCGGCGCCTGCGGATCGAGCGGCTGCACGGCGCCGGGCGGGATCGGCGGCGCGGCGGTGGCGAACAGCGCATCGACCTTGGCAAGCTGGCCGGAGACGCCGCGGTAGTGGCGGCGGATGGCGAAGCCGGTGGTGATGACGAGGCCGGTGATGAGCACTGTGAGCCAAGCGCCGTGGGTGAACTTCTCGAAGATCGTCGTCGAGAGAATACCGGCGCAGACGACGAAGCCGAGCAGCGCCATGCCGAGGCGCTGATAGGCGCGCGGCGCGACCGCGCGGTTCTTCCACCAATGCACGCAGAGGCCATATAGGCTGAGCGAGAAGGTGAGGAACACGTTGATCGAATAGAGCACCACCAGGGTGGAGACGTCGCCGCCGGTGATGACCAGCAGGATCACCGCCGCCGCGCCCATCAGCAGCAGACCATTCTGCGTCACCAGCCGGTTGGACAGCTGGCTGAACTGATGCGGCACCCAGCGGTCGGCGGCCATGTTGGCGAGCACGGCGGGGCCGCCGAGGAAGCCGGTGTTGGCGGCGACGAACAGCAGGCCGGCGGCGAAGGTGAGGGTGAGCAGAAGAATGCCTTGGCCGACCCAGGAGTCGTCGCCGAAGGCAGCATGCAGGATCGTGGTGAAGGTCGAGGCGTTCAGCGTCATGCCGTCCGACGGCGTCGGATTCCACAGCAGATAGAGCACGATCAAGCCGCCGGCGGTGAAGGCGAGCGAGCTCGCCATATATAACATCGTCACCTTGCCGGTGGCGACGCGCGGCTCTTTCAAGTTGTTGATGTTGTTGGAGACGGCTTCGATCCCGGTGTAGGTGCCGCCGCCGAGCGCGAAGGCGCGCAACAACAGCGAGAGCAGGGCGAACCAGCCGATCTCGCCGGCATAGTCCTTCGTGTCGGCGAGCGTGTCGGGGATCAGATCGGGCAGGCTGCCGGCATGCGACAGGATGCCGGCGATGATGAAGCCGCCGTGGGTGATGAGAAAGCCGAGGAACAGCGGCAGCAGGAACTTCAGCGGCTCTTTCATGCCGCGCATGTTGAGGATCATCAACACCACGACCATGATCACCTCGGCCGGCAGCTTCCAGGTCTGCGCCGCCAGCGGCAGCAGGCTGAACAGCGCATCGATGCCGCTGGCGATCGAGATGGCGATGGTGAGGACGTAGTCGACGATCAGGGCCGAACCGGAGACAAGGCCGGCGCGCGGACCGATCAGCGTGGTGGCGACCTTGTAGCCGCCGCCGCCCGAGGGGAACAGTTCGATGACCTGGTTGTAGGCCAGCGCGATGATGAAGACGGTGAGCGCCGTGGCGAGCGCCAGATAGAGCGCGAGATGGGTATGGCCGCCGAGCGCCAGGAAGGTTTCTTCCGGGCCATAGTTGGCGGACGACAATCCGTCGGCGCCAAGGCCGACCCAGGCGAGGAAGGCTGCCAGGGCCATATGCTGACGCGCCTGCGGGGCCAGGGGATCCTTGGCATCGCCGAGAAACGCACGTTTAAGACGCTGCAAGCCGGGCGGCAGCATGAAATGGGTCAAGGGATGTGAAAGGGAATGTCGCTTCGGACGGCGGCGTTATACCCCCGGGCATCAGGCTCCGCCAGGGCTTCGCGACTTTGGGCTCCGGAACGGTCAATTCGGAATGATTCCGAGGTGCAACGTTTGCCGAGTTCCTCAAGCCTTTCAACTCTTTGTGTAGTTCCGCGCGATGCCTTGCCGCCCCGCCGTGAGTTCGGCAATGTGGCTGCGCAATGCGGCGGCGCCCAGCCGGCCGCGCTTAATTGGGGGTTTCCTATGTCGTTTCGCCTGACGCTCGCTGCCGTGGCCATGACCGCGTTGGCCGGCATTTGCTTGTCGCCGTTAGCCGCTTCGGCGCAAAGCGCGGAAGATGCAGTCAAGGCGCGCATCGCCTTGATGGATGGCTTTGACGAGCATGCCAAGGTTTTGCTTGCCTCGTCCAAGGCCGGCACGGCCGACGCGGCGACCGCCAAGGCGGCTGAAGAGATCAGCGCCGGGCTCAAGAAACTGATCGGCCTGTTTCCTGCTGGCAGCGGCAGTGACAAGTTCAAGTCCCGCGCCAAGCCGGAGATTTGGGCCGATTTTGCTAAGTTCGAGGGCTATGCCAAGGACACCGACGCGGCGTTCGTCGCTGTTGCGGCGGCGGCGAAGGCTGGCGACGGCGCCGGCGTGACGGCGGCCTTCACCAAGGCGGCGGCGAGCTGCAACGTCTGTCATCGCGAGTATCGCGGTCCCCGTCAGCAGTAGTTTTCGGCGGCGCGCCGATGGCGCTTCCCGTGTTTTCGATGTCGCGCGCCGCGCCGGTTTTTGCCGGCGCGGCGCTGCTGCTTTCGCTTGCGGCTCACGCGCAGGCACAGACGACGCCTGCCTCGTCCGAACAAGTGGAGCGGGGTGCGTATATCTTCCACGTCGCGGGCTGCGAGAACTGTCACACGGATACGGCGAACAAAGCTGCGCCATTGGCCGGCGGACGAGGACTGAAAACACCATTCGGCACCTTCCGCACGCCCAACATCACGCCAGATCCGACTCACGGCATCGGCAAATGGAGCGAGGCCGACTTCATCCGCGCCTTGCGCGACGGCCGCGCACCGAACGGCGATCATTATTTCCCGGCCTTCCCCTACACCAGCTACACGAAGATGACGGACGCGGACATGAAGGATCTGCGCGCCTACATCTTTACGCTACCGGCGGTCGCCAAGCCGAACCTGCCGCATGAGCTGGGCTTCCCGTTCAATATCCGGCTCGGCGTTATGGTTTGGAAGTGGCTGAACTTCACGCCGGGGCCGCTGCCGGCCTCAAGCACTAAAGATGAGGCCTGGACGCGCGGACGCTATCTCGTCGAAGCGGTCGGCCATTGCGCCGAATGCCACACGCCACGCGATCGCCTTGGCGGTTTGGTCAAAAGCATGTGGATGGCCGGCTCCAAGGATGGCGCTGAAGGCGAGGGTGCGCCCAATATCACGCCCGATCCAGCGACCGGGATCGGCGAATGGGCCGAGGACGATCTCGCCTTCGCCCTCAAGATCGGTATGGCGCCGACCGGCGACACGCTCGGCTCCTTGATGGCGGACGTGGTCGAGAACGGCACCTCGAAGATGACGGATGCCGATCTCGCGGCCATGGCCGCCTATCTCAAGTCCCTGCCGGCGATCGTTCATAAGCCTTAACAGCTGACCAAACGGCACTTGCGGTGGCAGGGATCGCCCCGCCATGCGCATTGCGCCTCTGCGGGCGGCGTATTAGGTTAGCCGCTGGTCCCTCCAGCGTGATCCATAAGCCATTGAAAAAACTAGATAAGCCCGTTGTCCTTGCCTTGCTTAGCGTGCTCGTTCTCGCGATCGCCCTTGGCCTCAACTGGGTCATCGATTGGCGCGGCGACAATTCGGCTGTGCCGGCAGCGCAGACGGCCGGCGACAAGCCGCTGCGCGCGCCACCGTTGGCGCGCGAGCCGGCGGCACCGAGTTTCGATGTGGTGCGTGTCAATCCGAGCGGCGACACGGTGATCGCCGGCCGTGCCGAGCCCGGCGCGGAAGTGACTGTGCTCGACGGCGAGACAGTCATCGGTAAGGTGCTCGCCGACAAGCGCGGCGAATGGGTTCTGGTGCCGGAAAAGCCATTGCCGCCAGGCTCGCGCAATCTGAGCCTGATCGCCAAATTGCCGGACGGCGAAGAATTGCGTTCGGACTCCGATGTCGTGCTGGTGGTGCCCGAGAATGGCGAGGGCGCGACGGGCGTCCTGGCGCTGCGCGTGCCCGGCAATGGCCAGGGGCCTAGCCGCTTGCTGCAGTCGCCCTTCACCGGCGGCGACGGACGCGGCGCGCGTGGCCTGACCATCGATGTCATCGATTACGACGAGAAGGGCCGCGCCACCATCAGCGGCAACGCGCCGGCCGGCGCCAAGCTCAATATCTATCTCGACGATGCCTTGCAGGGCTCGGCCACGGCCGATGCGAAGAATGAGTGGCGCCTCGCTGTGCCGAAGTTGCTCGCGCCCGGCGATCATAAGCTGCGCGTCGATCGTCTCGACGACGGCGGCAAAGTGACGGACCGCGCCGAATACGCCTTCAACCGCGCGCCGCCGACCGAAGGCTTGACGGCGGGCACCGCCGTGATCGTGCAGCCCGGCAACAGCCTGTGGCGTTTGGCCCGCCGCACCTACGGCGAAGGCACGCGCTACGCGCTGATTTTCGAGGCCAACAAGTCGCAGATCCGCGATCCCGATCTGATCTATCCCGGTCAGGTCTTCGCGCTAACGGCGGCCAACTAATTCCGATATTTCGCCCCGTCTCGCGGCACGTTATGCCGCCGCGAGCATTCCCTTTCGTGTCCCGCAGATTGGATCGATGACAGTGTCCACGCCGCCGCTCGCAACGCCTCCCAGCATTCCTCTGATCCCGGTGCATCCCGCCGGCTGGCCCTTCGTCGCGCTCTTCGCGATCGTCAGCCTGCTACTGGCGCTGTTCTCGCCCGCGCTCGGTGTCATCGGATTGATCCTCACGGCCTGGTGCATTTGGTTTTTCCGCGATCCGGAGCGTATCCCGCCGGCGGACCCGTCCGCCGTCATCAGCCCGGCCGATGGCCGCATCCAGATGATCGTGCGCGCCGCGCCGCCGCCGGAACTGGGCATGGGCCCTGGCGAACTAACGCGCGTCAGCATCTTCCTCAATGTCTTCAACGTGCATGTGAACCGCGTGCCGGCCACGGGCCGCGTCACCGGCCTGCATTACCGTCCCGGCAAGTTTTTCAATGCTTCATTCGATAAGGCGAGCGTCGACAATGAGCGCCAGTCGGTGCGCATGACGACGACAGACGGTCATGACATCGTCTTCGTGCAGATTGCCGGCTTGATCGCGCGCCGCATTATTTGCGACCTGACCGACGGCCAGGAGATCGTCGGCGGCGACCGTTTCGGCCTGATCCGCTTCGGCAGCCGTACCGACCTCTATCTGCCGGAAGGCAGCGTCGTTGCCGTGCAGGTCGGCGATCATGTGGCGGGCGGCGAGAGCGTAATCGCCCATCTGCCCAGCGTCCCGCTGTAGGAACGATCATGAACCGCACGCGCCGCCGCATCAGCGAACTGCCGTTTCATCAGCTCCTGCCCAACGTGCTGACGGTGCTAGCGCTCTGCGCTGGCTTGACCGCCATCCGCTTCGGCTTTCAGCAGCGCTGGCAATTGGCTGTCGCCGCGGTGATCGCCGCCGCCGTGCTCGATTCGCTCGATGGCCGCGTCGCCCGCAAACTCGGCGGCACCACCAAGTTCGGCGCCGAGCTGGACTCGTTGTCGGATTTCCTCTGCTTCGGCGTGGCGCCCGGCATTCTCGTCTATCTTTGGTCGCTCAACGCGCTGGGCGGCGCGGGTTGGGTTTTGGCACTGCTCTATGCCGTTTGCGCCGCGCTGCGTCTTGCGCGCTTCAACACGCGCATCGGTGTGTCCGATCTGCCGCCCTGGGCCGGCAATTATTTTACCGGCATGGCGGCGCCGTCAGGCGCCGGTGCGGCGTTGCTGCCGATGATGCTGAGTTTCGAGTTCGGCCAGACCGTCTTCGCCCATCCGTTGCTCAATGCTGTGGTGCTGGTGGGCGCCGGCGCGATGATGATCAGCCGTGTGCCCACCTATTCCTTCAAGGTGATGCGCATCCCGCATCGCTGGGTGATGCCGGCGCTGCTCGCCGTCGGCCTGCTTGCCGCGCTCTTCGCCACCGCGCCCTGGGCGACGATGAGCGGGATCATTCTTGTCTATCTGGCAACCATTCCGATGGCGTTACGGTCCTATCGCCGCCAGTTGACGGACACGCCCGTGGCCGATCATGCCGATGTCGCGGCGGAGGGAGAGGAGCGCGCCTTTGCACCCTTCGCCGAACCTGCTGAAGACCGCGAATCCGAGAGGGCTGGCGCCGAGCCACCGCCACGGCCCTAACTGCCGCAGCAAACCCCGCCCTATCCATTCGGATGGGGTGTTAACCCATTTGCAAGGGCGATTGGCTATTCTGCTCCCCTGTTCGGTTCAAGGGTGAGTAATGTCTGCCGCCTCTCAGGGCTTAATTCTTATCGTCGACGACAACCCGGTGCAGAGCCGCTTGTATGGGGACGTGCTGAAGGCCGAAGGTTTCAGTGTCATCGCGATGCCGAACGCCAAAGAGGCCGAGCAATTTCTCTTGGCCAATATGCCGAGCGTGATCCTTCTCGACATTATGATGCCCGACGTCGACGGCATCGAAGCTTGCCAACGTTTCCGCAAGCAGATCGGCGAACGCGCGCCGATCCTGTTCCTCACCGCCTCCGACACCGTCGACATCCTGCTCTCGGCGTTCAAAGCCGGCGGCGACGATTTCGTCGTCAAGACCAGCGGCCTGCAAAAGCTCGTCGAGCGCGTCAAATATTGGCGCAACCCGACCAGCCGAGGTGATACGCCGGTGCGTCGCCAAGCCAAGATTACCCAGATCGAAAAGCGTCTCGGCTCTCAGCCTGATGTGATCAGGCCCGTCCCAAACAAATCCTCGCCGCTCTAGAGTCCGATTGAATGGCCTTGCCGCAGGGCCCTGCTCTGGGTGGAGGCCGCGCCGGCCATGCTGCTTTGCAGCAATGGCGCGTCAATGTGCAGATGAGCGGTCCGCAACAGGCTTTGCAAGGCCGCCACAATCGTTCCACAGGTCTTCGGGATTCTTCCCGGCGAAAAGAACCAATATCTACAGATTTTTACGTGCAATAGTCCGATGGCCTAATACAATCGTACTACAAGAAACGAACTAGACAGTGTGGAGAGCGCGATGCGTCAGGGATGTCGGGAGGCGATGCTGCGCCGTAACGGGCGGGGAGAGACGGCATGATTCGTATTCGCGCCCCGCAAGAAACCGCCGCAGGGCTATTTCTGATCGTTCTCGCCGTTCTCGTCTTTTGGCAAACCGACGATCTGGCTGTCGGTACCCTCCGCGCGCTCGGCCCCGGCATGATGCCGCGCCTTTTGGCGAGCCTGTGCGCCATTTGCGGCATCGCGCTCGTCGTTTATTCGCTGGTCAAGGACGGCGCCCAGCTTGAACGCTGGAGCATTCGCGGGCCGCTCTTCATTCTCGGTGCCGCGATCGTCTTCGGTCTCGCCATTCGGCCGCTCGGCCTGTTCGTCGCCGGTCCCGCCGCTGTGATCCTCGGCAGCATGGCGACACGCGATTCGCGCTTCGTCGAATCCGTCGTGTTCGGCATCGGCATGACGACATTCTGCTGGCTGTTGTTCAAGGTATTGCTGAGCTTGCCGATCCCCGTCGCGCCCTGGTTGCTGGGCTATTAGGAGCGCATGATGGAAGCCTTTATCGGTAATCTCGAACTCGGTTTCACCACGGCGCTGTCGCTGCAGAACATCGCGCTCTGCTTCGCCGGCTGCCTGATCGGCACGCTGGTGGGCATCTTGCCCGGCGTCGGCCCGATCGCCACCATCGCGATCCTGCTGCCGCTCACCTTCCAGGTCGATCCGACCGGCGCCTTGATCATGCTGGCCGGCATTTATTACGGCGCGCAATATGGCGGTTCGACCACGGCGATCCTGGTCAATATTCCGGGCGAGGCCACATCGGTCGTCACCACGCTCGACGGCCATCAGATGGCGCGTCAGGGCCGCGCCGGCGTCGCGCTCGGCGTCGCCGCCCTCGGCTCCTTCTTCGCCGGCACCGTCGCCACTTTGGTGATCGCGGCGCTTGGTGTGCCGCTGACCAAGCTGGCGTTGATCTTCGGCCCGGCGGAATATTTCTCGCTCATGATCATGGGCCTGGCCTTCGCCGTCGTGCTGGCGCGCGGCTCGATCTTGAAAGCCGGGGCGGTGATCTTCGTCGGCCTGTTGCTCTCGACGGTCGGCACCGATCTGCAGACCGGCGACGAACGCCTCACCTTGGGATTGGTCGACATGATGGACGGCATCGATTTTGCCGTGCTCGCCATGGGCCTGTTCGGTTTTGCGGAAATTTTGCGCAACCTCGACAATCCGGAAACCCGCGACGTCGTGCAGGCCAAGATCGGCCGCTTGCTGCCCTCGAAGCAGGACGTCAAGGATTGCATCATGCCCGTGCTGCGCGGCACGTTCCTCGGCGGCGCTCTCGGCATCTTGCCGGGCAACGGCGCGGTGCTCGGGCCGTTCGCCTCCTACACGCTGGAAAAGAAGATCGCCAAAGACCCGCGCCGTTTCGGCAAGGGCGCCATCGAAGGCGTCGCCGGCCCCGAATCGGCGAACAACGCCGGCGCGCAGACGGCCTTCATTCCGCTGCTGACCCTCGGCATTCCGCCCAACGCTGTGATGGCCTTGATGGTCGGCGCCATGACGATCCATGGCATCATTCCCGGCCCGCAGGTCATGACCAAGACCCCCGAGCTGTTCTGGGGCATGATCGCCAGCATGTGGGTCGGCAATTTGATGCTGCTGATCATCAATCTGCCGTTGATCGGCATTTGGGTGAAGCTGTTGAAGGTCCCTTACCGCCTGATGTTCCCGGCCATCCTGCTGTTCTGCTGCATCGGTATCTACTCGGTGAACAATAATTCGAGCGATGTGCTCATGACCGCTTTCTTCGGTTTTGCCGGTTACGCCTTCTACAAGTTCGGTTTCGAGCCGGCGCCGCTATTGCTCGGCTTCGTGCTCGGCAAGCTGATGGAAGAGAAGCTGCGTCAAGCGCTCATCCTGTCGCGCGGCGATTTCGCCACCTTCGTCACCAGTCCGGTCTCCGCCGGATTGTTGATCGTGGCGGTTCTCGTCGTCGTCGTCGCGATCATCCCAACCGTCCGCAAGGGACGCGAGGAAGCGTTCCAAGAATAAACAATACGTCAAGTTGACACGCCGCTCCGCGATGACCGTGGGCGGCGCGATCCACCAAGAAGCTCAAACCAGGAGGCCACAATGAAACGCACATTTGCCGCCATCGCCGTCGCCGCAGCGGCTCTCACCGCCGCCGGCGCTCAAGCTCAGAATTACCCGACGCGTGCGATCACGATGATCGTGCCGTTCGCCGCGGGTGGCCCGACCGACGTGATCGCGCGCATCGTCGGCGAGAACATGTCCAAGACACTGGGCCAGCAGATCATTATCGAGAACGTGGCGGGCGCCGGCGGCACCACCGGCATCACGCGCGGCGCCCAGGCGCAGGCCGATGGCTATACCATCATGATGGGCCACATGGGTACGCATGCAGCTGCACCGGCGCTCTATCCTAAACTGCGGTACGATCCAGCGAAGGATTTTTCGCCGATCGGCATGGCCGCGGGCACGGCGATTCTGATCGCCGCGCGCAAGGATTATCCGGCGAAGGACCTCAAGGAGTTTATTGCCCGTTTGAAGACGGAACAGGACAAAGCGAATGAGGCGCATGCCGGCGTAGGTTCGGTGTCCTTCACCACATGCACCATGTTCAACGTCATGATCGGAATTAAGCCAACGCGCGTGCCCTACACCGGCACCGGGCCGGTCGTCAACGACATGATCGGCGGCAAGGTCGACTACGTATGTGACCAGATCGTCAACCTGGTCACTCAGATCCAGGGCGGCAACATCCGCGCCTATGCCATCGCCACCCCGGAACGTTCGTCGGCGCTGCCCGATGTCCCGACGACTAAGGAGGCCGGTCTGCCCGATTATCAAGTCAGCGCTTGGAACGCGGTCTTCGCGCCCAAGAGCACGCCGCCGGCCATCGTCGCCAAGTTGAACGACGCGCTGGTGAAGGCGCTGGACGATCCGGCCACCAAGAAGCGACTGCTCGACCTCGGAGCCGTGCTGCCGCAGGGCAACGAGCGCACCTCGGCCTGGCTCGGCGACTATGTCGTGCAGGAAGTCGCGCGCTGGACGCCGATCCTGAAGGCCGGCGGCGTCGTCGCGCCGGAGTGAGCCTGACGGCTGAAACGAAAAGGGCGGCGCTGCAAGGCGCCGCCCTTTTTATTTGGTTGCGCGGCTGTTAGGCCGGTTTGCCGAAATCGGCCCAGGCGTCGCGGCCGCCGCGGTTTTCTAGGCTGTTCTCGAGCGCGGTAACGGCGCGGCGGTCGAACACCGTGCCGGCTTGATCGCGGATTTTTGCAATGGCTTCCTCGAGCGGCATACCGGCGCGGTAGGCCGTGGGCTGGCGAGCGCGACGAAAGCGTTGGCGACGGCAACGACGCGGGCTTCGGCGAGGATCGCGTCGCCCTCGGCGCCGCCGTTCTGAAGGCGATCTACGCGCGGCGCGCTTGAGCCGCCAGGCACTTTCGCCCGGAATCTCTAGATAATCGCTCGCCCTCTTGGACTCTGGCGGTCGCGTGCTATCGTAGCCCCGCAGACGCGCCGTCCCCCTTGCAGGCGAGGGCACCATCACCCTTCGCGTACCCGTAAAAATTCACAACAAGCGTCATCGCGGTCGCCGCGGGTTGCTGCCGGCCGACGATGTCGCAAGACGGAGGATTGAGTTCCTATGAACGCTTCTAATACGGTCTGGTCGCTTCTCGCGGCGGGACAAGATGCCGCGCCGGCCATTGGCGCCCCCGAACGGACGGACCTGACCTATGCGGGCTTGCGCGCCTTGGCGAAGAAAACCGTCGCCGACTTGAACGCGCTCGGCATCGGCCGCGGCGACCGCGTCGCGATCGTGCTGCCGAACGGGCCGGAAATGGCCACCGCCTTTCTGACGGTCGCCTGCGGCGCGGCGACGGCGCCGCTCAATCCCGACTATAAGGCCGAGGAATTCGAATTTTATCTCTCCGACCTCGGCGCCAAGGCGCTGCTCGTCGAGAAGGGCAGTCAATCTGCCGCTATCGCCGTCGCCCAGAAACTGAAGGTGCCGGTCTACGAGATCGCCTGGCAACCGAGCGATCCGGCGGGCAGCTTCGCGATTCAATCATCGGCGGCGAAAGCCACGCCGGCGGCGCGGCCCGGCATGGCCGAGCCGGATGATGTTGCCCTCGTGCTACACACCTCGGGGACGACATCGCGGCCCAAGATCGTGCCATTGCGCCAAAGCAACGTGGCGGCGTCGGGCCGCAACGTCGGCGCGGCGGTGGCGCTGACGCCCAAGGACCGTTGCCTCAACGTGATGCCGCTATTCCATATTCATGGTCTGATCGCGGCGGTGTTGTCTTCGCTCGGTGCCGGTGCCTATGTTGCCTGCTCGCCGGGCTTCAACGCGCTGAAGTTCTTCGGCTGGGTGGATGAAGTGAAGCCCACCTGGTACACGGCGGTGCCGACCATGCATCAGGCGATTCTCACGCGGGCGGCGCGCAACGCCGAGACGCTCAAGCGCAATCTGCTGCGATTCATCCGCTCGTCGTCGGCCTCGCTGCCGCCACAGGTGATGGCCGAGCTCGAATCGACATTCGGCGCGCCGGTCATCGAGGCTTACGGCATGACCGAGGCGGCCCATCAGATGACCTCCAATCCCCTGCCGCCGCGGGCCCGCAAGCCGGGCACCGTCGGCATCGCGGCGGGACCGGAGGTGGCGATCATGGGCGATAGCGGCGGCCTACTGCTGCCGGGCCAGACCGGCGAGATCGTGATTCGCGGCGCTAATGTGACGGCGGGATACGAGGCCAACGACAAGGCCAATGCCGAAGCCTTCACCCACGGATGGTTCCGCACCGGCGATCAGGGCATGATGGACGACGAGGCCTATCTGTCGATCACTGGCCGCCTGAAGGAGATCATCAACCGCGGCGGCGAAAAAATTTCGCCGCGCGAGGTCGATGAGGTGCTGATGGACCATGCGGCGGTGGCGCAAGTCGTCACTTTCGCCGTGCCGCATACCATGCTCGGCGAGGACGTTGCCGCGGCGGTGGTGCTGCGCGAGAATCAGGCCTGCACGGAATCGGAGCTACGCGATTTCGCGCGCGGCCGTCTCGCCGAATTCAAGGTGCCGCGCAAGATCCTGTTCCTGGCTGAAATCCCCAAGGGCGCGACCGGCAAGATGGTGCGCATCGGCCTGGCTGAAAAGCTCGGCCTCGGGAAATGACGTAACGAAACCCGCCGGCTGGCTGCTTAATGCAGCGACCAGCCGGCGGTGACGTCGATCGTCGCGCCGGTCGTGCGCGCGGCTTTGTCCGACAGCAGGAAGGCGGCCATCTCGGCGACGTCTGCGGCGTCGTCCGCCGCCTGACTTTTCGCGAGTGAATCGGGATTGCCGGGCAACAGCGCGTTGACGCGGATGCCATGCGGGCGGCATTCGCGCACCAGGGTTTCCGTCAGCACGATCACGCCGCCCTTGCAGGCCGAGAAGATGGCGCCTTGCGGGTGGCCGCGCAGCCCTTCGATGGCGGCGATGTTGACGATGCCGCCGCGTTTCGCGGCGATCATGCCGGGCAGCACGCTGCGGCAACTGTTCAGCACGCCTTTCAACTGCAGTTCGACGATGGCGCGCCAGGTCGCTGGATCGCTCTCGGTGAAGGGGCCGGCCTGAGCGCCGAACCGACCGCCGGCCGCGGTCACCAGGCCGGCGAAGGGCCCATGCTGCGCGGCGGCCCTTTCGACAGCCGCCAAATCGGTGACGTCGAGCGTGATTGCAGTAGCGCCGATGGCCTTGGCGGCGGCTTCCGCCGCCGTGCCGTCCTTGTCGGCAAGCAGGACGCGCCAGCCGTCTGCGACGAGTCGTTTGCCGATGGCTGATCCGAGCCGTCCGGCCCCGCCGGTGATCAAAACGCTGTTCATGGCCTGTCCTTAATGCAGCCGGATGCCGCCGGTGAGATCGAGGCAGCAGCCGGTGATGTAGTCGGCCTCCGCCGAGAGTAGGAAGGCGACCGCGTCGCCGATGTCTGACGGCTTGCCAAACGGGCGGGGCAGCGGCGAGGCGCGCCCGCTGCCCGGTTCGCGCGCTTCTTCGCTTTGCTGCATCTCGATCATCTTGGCGAGCGGTTTGGCGCGCGATTCGTTGCGGCCGGGCGCGACGGCGTTGACGCGAATGCCGTGCGGGCCAAGCTCCTGCGCCAGCGCTTGGGTGAAAGCGATAACGCCGGCCTTGGTTGCGGAATAAACCGCAGCACCCGATTGGCGCGATTCCGGCGGTCCGCCGCGCATGCCGGCGCCCGACGCGATATTGACGATGCCGCCGCGCTTGGCGGCCTTCATATGAGGCGCCGCCGCGTAGGCGCAATTGAAGGTGCCGAACAGGTTCACGTTGATCATGCGGTCCCAATGTTCGGGATCGTTCTCGACCAGTGTACCCTTGGGCACTCGCAGCGCCATGGTGCCGCCGGCGCAATTGACCAACGCGTCTAGGCTGCCGAAGTCTTTCGCCGCCTTGTCGATGGCGGCCTTGGCGAGGGCAAATTCGTTGACGTTGAGCGTCGTCGGTGTCGCGCCGGCGCCAAGCGCGGCGGCGACTTCCTCGGCATGCTCGGGTTTGAGATCGGCGAGCACCACTTGCCAGCCCTTGTCGATCAGGGCGCGGCCGATGCCTCGGCCCAAGGCGCCGCCGCCGCCGGTGACGAATGCTGTCGGCATTATGATCCCCAATGTACTGCGCACGTTCCCATGAGCGCTGCGCTTTGCAGCAGGATCCTCGCCTTGGTCTACTGCGCCGTCAATGCTTTGCGTGGCGGGTGGCGGGTCTTGTAGAGAAGGCAGGCAGCGATTGGCGGCAATTTCGCCAAGCGCAATTTCGGTGAGTGGAATATCTGCCATGGCCGCGTGAATCCGTCGCCCTTGTCCTCGCTCGGCAACGACCTTTACACTCTGTCCATTGCACCGCAGATGGGGGAACGTCATGCGCGCGCGCTTCGACCGGCTTGTGTCCGGATCTTGCCTTTCGGTTTTCATCGCGCTCGGCCTTGTCGCCGCGCCGGCCCTCATAAGCTCAGCGGCGGCGCAAAGCGTCGAGCAGTTCTACAAGGGTAAGACGCTCGAGGTGCTCGTCGGTACGACGACGGGCGGCGGCTACGATAGCTACGGGCGCCTGTTTGGACGCTATATCGCCAAGCACCTGCCGGGCGAGCCGACCATGCTGCTGCGAAACATGCCGGGCGCCAGCGGCCTGACCATGACGAACTATTTGTATAATCAGGCTGCGAAGGACGGCAGTGTCATCGCCATCCCGCACAACAACATGACCGTCGAGCCGGTGATCGGCAATAAAAACGCCCGCTTCGACGCAACCAAGTTCAACTGGCTCGGCACCGCCAACAAGCTGGTCAATACCTGCGTCACCTGGCACACGGTGCCGCTGCGCACCATTGAAGACCTGCGTGCGCGCGAATGGCTGACCGGCGGTACGGCGGCGCGCTCCTCTACGGTGCAGCAGGCCAATGTCTTCATCGTGCTCGGCGGCGCCAAGCTCAAGGTGGTGAAAGGCTATCCGAGCTCGACCTCGATGCTGCTGGCGCTTGAGCGCGGCGAGTTGGAAGTCGCCTGCGGGATCGGCTGGGACAGCGTCAAGTCCAGCACCGGCTATCTGCAGTCGGGTAAGATCGTGCCCGTCATGCAGCTCGGTTTCGAAAAGCACGCCGAATTGCCGAACGTGCCCTTCATCTACGACATGCTGCTCGATCCGAAGCTGAAGGACGTGCTAGATTTCCTCACCATTCGGCTTTACGTCGGTCGCGCCTTTACGGCACCGCCGGACGTGCCGGCAGACCGCGTCGCGGCCTTGCGCGCCGCGTTTTGGGCGGCGGCGCACGATCCGGCGCTGCTCGCCGAGGCGGAGAAGCAGCTCATGGAAGTGCAGCCCGCCACCGGCGCTGACGTCCAGACCCAAGTCGTCAAGCTGGCGGCGACATCGAAGGACATCGTCGCTATCGCCGACAAGGTGTTGGAGAATGAGATCAACGTGTTCGACGCCAAGCTCAACTGGATCGACCTGACCAACGTCGCGCTGACCGGTGTCGAAGACAAAGGACGTTTCCTGCTGTTCAATGACAATGGCAAGCCGGTCAAAGCGGACGCGGGCGATGCCAAGATCGTTGTCGCTGGCGCCGAAGGCAAATTGTCCGACTTCAAGGCCGCCATGGTTTGCGACATCTCCTATCTCGGCAACGGCGATTCCGCCCGTACCGTGATCTGCAAATAAGGGCCTGTTCGATGGCGATGGATTATCCCGACTTCACCGCGATCGGCCCGGACACGGCGACGGGCAAATTCCTACGCAGCTTCTGGCAGCCGGTCTATCAGTCGGCAAAACTCAAGCCGGGCAAGGCGGTGCCGCTGCGCCTGCTCGGCGAGGATTTCACGCTGTTTCGCGGGACCAGCGGCAAGGCCAGCGTCATTGCGCCTTACTGCGCCCATCGCGGCCTGAAGCTGTCGATGGGTCGCGTCGTCGGCGATACGGTGGAATGCTTCTATCACGGCTGGACCTACGACGGCCGCGGCCAGTGCGTCGCCCAGCCGGCCGAAAAGAAAAGCTTTGCCGACAAGATCAAGATCGGCGGCTATCCGACACAGGAATATCTCGGCCTGATCTTCTGCTATTTCGGCGAAGGCGCGGCGCCGCCGCTGCCGCGCTTTTCGGTCTATGAGGAGAATAGCTTTCACGAGATCCGCGAAAGCCATCGCGCTTGGAGCGCCTTTGCGCAGCTCGAGAACAGCGTCGATGAAGTGCATTTCGCCTTCACGCATCGCAAATCGAAGTTCAGCGACGTCGGCCTCAATGACGAATTGCCCGATCTCGGTGCGGAGGAGACCGATTACGGGATTCTACGTATCGGGCGGCGCGGCAACCTGGTGCGGAAGTCGCACATCATCATGCCGAACTGCATGTTCAGCATGGTGTTCGAGCATTTTAAAGGCTGGGCCGAGCATATCGCTTGGCGCGTGCCTGTTGACGAGAATACGCACGTCAACTTCATGATCGATTGTGTGCACAAGACCGGCGCCGACGCGGAGGAATATTCGCGCCTGCGCGCCGAGCATCGAGCCAGTCTGAAGGATTTGGAGCCGGCGCAGAAGGTGGTCGACCGCATCCTGCGCGGGGAACTGCATTGCGACGACATCGAATGGCGGCCCGATATCGTGCTGATTCAGGATGGCGTCGCTATGCAGGGCCAGCCGCCGGGCCGCGATCGTAGCAAAGACATCCTGGGCGCATCCGACAGACAGGTCGTCATGCTGCGCAGCATCTGGGGCCGGGAAATCCGCGCCATCGAGCAGGGGCAGGCGACGAAGAAATGGAGCGTGCCGCCGGAATTGGTGCCGACCTCCGGCACGGATTACGAAGCGGCGAAGACGTAAAAGGCCTTAAGAGACCTCGACGCCGCGCCAGAAGGCGACGCGATCTTTGACCGCTTCGGCGCCCTTCATCGGCTCGGGATAATACCAGCAGGCGTTCGAGTTGGTTTTGCCGTCGACCACGACGTCGTAGTAGGACGCGATGCCCTTCCAGCCGCAGGTGGTGTGCTTGTCGCTCGGTTTGACGTAGTCGCGCTTGAGCGCGCTCGCCGGGAAGTAATGGTTGCCCTCGACTACGACGGTATCGTTCGATTCGGCGAGTACGGCGCCGTTCCAGATTGCCTTCATTGCGTGGCCTCCAGCCAGTGAATACTGAATAAGTGGTCGGGATCGGTCCAGGCGGCGCGCGGGCTGAAGCCCGCCTCGACCGCCAGGGCGCGGAAGCCGTCCAGCGTATATTTGTGCGAATCCTCGGTATGCGTCGTCTCACCCTCGGCGAACAGGATGTCTTGGCCGAGCAGATGCACGCGCTGGCGCGCCAGACTGACCAGATGCATCTCGATGCGCTGGGCGCGCGGATCGTAAAAGGCGTAGTGGGCGAAGCCGTCGAGATCGAAGTCGGCGCCGAGCTCGGCGTTGGCGCGGGCCAGGATGTTCTTGTTGAAGGCGGCGGTGACGCCCGCCGAGTCGTTATAAGCGGCGTGCAGGATGCTCGGGTCTTTTACTAGATCGACGCCGATCAACAGGCCGCCGCCGGCCAGCTTGTCCGCCGCCATGCGCAGGAAGGCGATGGCCTCGGCGCGCTTAAAATTGCCGATGGTCGAGCCGGGGAAAAAGCCGACGCGGCGCGCGCCGGATGATTTGGCGGGTAGGGCGAAGGGCTTGGTGTAGTCGGCGATAACTAGCCGCACGCGCAGCTCGGGATAGTCAGCGTCGAGTTTGTCCGCGACGCCTTGCAGGTAATCGCCGGAAATGTCGATCGGTAGATAGCCGTGCGGACGCTCCAAGGCGTCGAGCAGGATGCGGACCTTGCGACCGGCGCCAGCGCCGAACTCGACCAATTCGGCATCCGGGCCGATCAGCGCGGCGAAGTCCGTGGCGCGCGCTTCGAGCAGCGCCAACTCCGTGCGCGTCGGATAATACTCCGGCAGTTCGCAGATTTGGTCGAACAGGATTGAGCCTGCTTCATCATAGAAAAACTTGCAGGGCAGGCTTTTTGGCGAGGCTTTCAAGCCGGCGATCAGGGCGCGGCCAAAGTCGCCATTTGCGGCCGGTGTGAAAAGCGCCTCGGACGGGCTGCGGCGATTGGGGGCGTTCATAGGTCCTCCGCGAGACGGATGCCGCTGAACTGCCAGCGCGCCGATGGGGGAAAGAAATTGCGATAGGTCGGGCGCGTGTGCCCTTCAGGGGTTACGCAAGAGCCGCCGCGCAGGATCACCTGGCCGACCATGAACTTGCCGTTGTATTCGCCGAGCGCGCCGGTCAGCGGCTTGAAACCTGGGTAGGGATCGTAGGACGAGCGCGTCCATTGCCAGACTTCGCCGGTCGCCTGACGCAAACCGTCTCCGCCGACCAGCGAGCGCGGATGGGGCCGCGCCGGATCGAGGTGGCGCCCGCTCATACCCTTGCCCGCCGTCGCTTCCCATTCGAATTCGGTCGGCAGGCGCTTGCCCGCCCAGGCGGCATAGGCGGCGGCTTCAAAGAAGCTGACATGGGCGACTGGCTCGGCATCGTCGACGTGACGCAGGCCGTGCAACGTGAAGACGCGCCAGTTGCCGTCGTCGCCGTCACGCTCCCAATAGCCCGGCGCTTGCCAGCCTTGCGCCTGCACCGTGGCCCAACCGTCCGACAGCCAAAACTCGGCGCGCTTGTAGCCGCCGTCGGCAATGAAGGCGCGATATTCGCCGTTGGTCACCAGGCGATCGGCGATGCGGTAAGGCTGCAGCAGCACCGGATGGCGCGGCGTCTCGTTGTCGAAGGCAAAGCCGTCACCGGCACGATGTCCGACCTCGACGATGTGGTGCGGCCCTTCGATCCAGCGCGCCGGCATCGCTTCGAGCGAATAGTCCTCCGCGCGCGCGATATAGGCCGGTGATAGCGGATTGCAGGAGAAGGCGTGCTTGATGTCGGTCAGCAGCAATTCTTGATGCTGCTGTTCGTGGTTCCAGCCGAGCTCGACGAGCGACGCGATGCGCGCCGTGACGGCGGGCGAGGCACTGGCGAGCAGATTGACCATCGCGGCATCGACATGGTGGCGATAGTCCATCACCTGACCCAGCGATGGGCGCGTCAGCAGGCCGCGCTGCGGCCGCGGATGGCGCGGGCCGAGCGCCTCGTAATAGGAATTGAACAGATAGAAGAAGGTCTCGTCGAAGGCTTTGTAGCCGGGCAGATGGGGCACGAGGATCATGGTTTCGAAAAACCAGGTCGTGTGCGCCAAATGCCATTTGGTCGGGCTCGCGTCCGGCATTGATTGCACGCATTGATCCTCGGCGCTCAACGGCGCGGCGAGTTGCTCGGTCAGGCTGCGGACGGTCTTATAGCGGACAGCGGCTTGAGCGAGATTGGAATGCGCGTCGGATGACGGCTGGGCGATCGCGGTCATGGGGCCTGCAAGCGGCTTTCTGAGGTCGGTCGGGCCGGGTCCCGAAGGGCCTAATCTTGGCCTTTAAGCCCGGAAATACAACCGTGCTTTTAAGATAACACCGGCAAATATGAGCGGTTCCTTGGTTACTTTTGCGGCCGCTTGCCGCTGTTTTGCGAACGGCGTTAAATACGGCCAGGGCGTCATGCCGGCCCATTAAAAAGAATTCGCACGGCATACAGGGAGGTTACCGAATGAAGACGAAACAATTCGTCGCGGCGGGGCTCGGCTTGATGCTGGGCTATCTCGCGACCGAGGCTGCGGCGCAAAGCGATCCGCGCTATATCCGCTTTTCCAATAGCGCCACCAAGGGCGCGCTTTACAAGCCCGACAGCGGGCCGGCGCCGAAGATCGCCGTGCTGGTCATTCATCGCACCAGCAATTTCATGAACCACATCTCGACCACCGAATTGGCCCAGCGCGGCTTTCTCGTGCTCGGCATGAATCCGCGTTCCGACAACAACGAGGCGGCGGTCGATTGGGACGCCAATCAGCTCGACGTGCGTGAAGGCGTCGAGTTCTTGAAGAAGCAGCCGGGCATCCAGAAGGTCGTGCTGCTCGGCCATAGTGGCGGCGGTCCGACCACGAGTTATTACCAAGCGGTCGCCGAGAATGGCCTCTCCTATTGCAAGGGCGCCAACAAGCTCGTCGAATGCAACGACAAGGTGGCTGGCGCGCCGAAGGCGGATGGCTTGATCCTGGTCGACGCCCATCCGGGCAATTCGGTGAACGGCCTGCGCAGTCTCAATGGCGCGCTGACCGATGAAAACGATATCACCAAGATCGATCCATCGCTCGATCCGTTCAATCCGAAGAACGGCTTTAACCCGAACGGTGATTCGACCTACTCGAAAGAATTCCAGGACCGCTATTATAAAGCCCAGTCCGATCGCATGAACCGGCTGATCGACAAGGCGCAGAAGATGTTGGTCGAGATGAAGGCGGGCCGCCATCAGCCGGCGGACGACGAAAGCTTCGTCATCTACCGTAATCGTGGCCGCCTGATGGATATTTCGACCGGCGTACATGGCAGCACCGTCAAGCCGCAGAAGCTGCTCAAGAACGACGGCACGGTGGATGCCAGCAAGCCGGTCAAGACCGTGCGCGTCTCGACGCCGGACAACGCCAAGCGTGATGCCGAATTCGGCGACGTGCGTCAGCTGACCATCAAGTCGTTTCTCAGCGCCAATGCCGTGAAGTCAAAGAGCGCCCTCGACGGCATCGATTGGTGTTCGAGCAACAATTCGGTGCCTTGCGCCGTACAGAATATATCGGTGCCGCTGCTGGTGACTGCTATGGGCGGCCATTATTTCATCCGCGACAACGAGATCACCTATGAGATGGCGAAAAGCGCCGACAAGGACTTCATCGTGCTCGAAGGCGCCGTGCATGGCATGACACCGTGCAAGCCTTGCTCGGCCGCCACTGGCCAGGACTACGGCAACGCCACGAAAAACTTCTTCGATTACCTCGCCGCCTGGATGAACAAGCGCTTCTCCTGATCGGCGTTATCCATAGAAGGATACGGGTGGCGGGACTATCCCGCCGCCCGTTTTTTCGTTTAAATGAGACTGACGCGGCGAAGGGGTTCACCGCGCAGAGGGGCAACAATAACGAGGGGATCGGCCAATGACATGGCTCGATAAGTATTTCGGCATCACTGAGCGCGGCTCGTCCGTGCGCGCGGAATTGCTCGCGGGTCTCGCGACATTCCTGACCATGGCCTACATCATCGCCGTCAACCCGCTCATCTTGAAGGATGCGGGCATGGATTTCGGCGCGGTATTCGTCGCCACCATCCTGGCCGCCGCCATCGCCACCTTCATCATGGGCGCCTGGGCAAAATGGCCGGTGGCGCTCGCGCCGGGCATGGGGCTCAACGCCTATTTCACCTATGCCATCGTCATCGGCATGAAGCAGCCCTGGCAGGTCGCGCTCGGCGCCGTCTTCCTGTCCGGTGTGCTCGCCATGGTGCTCAGCCTCACCGGCCTGCGCGAGTGGATCATCAACGCGATCCCCAAGGCGCTCAAGCTCGGCATCGGCGCCGGCATCGGCTTGTTTTTGGCGATCATCGGTCTGCGTGGCGCCGGCGTCGTGGTTGACCATCCGGCGACCCTCGTCGGCCTCGGGCCGATCACGCCGGCGGTGCTGCTCGCCACGTTCGGTTTCATCGCCATGATCGTGCTCGATAAGCTGCGCGTGCCGGGCGCCATTGTCATCGGCATCCTCGGCGTCTCGATCCTCGGCTGGTTGCTAAAAGCCGCGCCCTTCGCCGGCGTCGTCGGCCCGGTGCCGAGCATCGCGCCCACCTTCCTGCAGCTCGACATCGGCGGCGTCTTCAGCGCCGGCCTGATCTCGGTGGTGATGGCGCTGCTGTTCGTCGATTTCTTCGACACGGCGGGTACGTTGACCAGCGTCGCCAACATCTCGAATAAGGTCGGGCCGGACGGCAAGGTCGAGGGCATCGGCAAGGCGGTCATCGCCGATTCGTCGGCCACCACCATCGGCGCGCTGCTCGGCACGTCGAACACGACGTCCTATATCGAGAGCGGCGCCGGCATCAAGGAAGGCGGCCGCACCGGCTTGACCGCCGTCACCGTGGCGGTGCTGTTCCTGCTCTGCCTCGGCTTTGCGCCGCTGGCCGAAAGCATCCCGGCCTTCGCCACCGCGCCGGCGCTGGTGTTCGTTGCCTGCCACTTCATGCGCAATCTGCTGGATCTCGATTGGGAGGACCCGACCGAGTACGCGCCAGCGGTGCTCGGCGCCATCATGATGCCGCTGACTTACAGCATCGCCCATGGCATCGCGATCGCCTTCATCGTCTACGCGCTGGCGAAATTGGCGACCCGGCAGTTCGAGCAGACGACGATCGGCGTGCTGATCATCGCTGGTCTCAGCGTGCTGCACTTCGTGTTCGGCTAAGGCGCCTTGCCCGCGAGGGGAAACCTTCGCGGGCGCTTCGCTTTTACAGGCCTAGCTTTTACGAGCTAACGGCGGCGCGTAGCTCGGGCTGAGATCCCAGGGGAAATAAACCCATTGGTCCTGCGGCACCTGGTGGATGAAGGTATCCACCAGCGGCAGGCCCTTGGGTTTGCCGTAGACCGTGGCGAAATGCGCCTTGGGCAGCAGCTTGCGTGCGGCCTGCAGTGTGGTGCCGGTATCGACCAGATCGTCGATCAGCAGCCAGCCGTCGCCCTGGCTCGCCACGGCGGCTTCCGGGCTTTTAAGGATTTTGACCTTTTCGAGCTTCTGCTCGTCGTAGGTGGCGATGCAGAGCGTATCGATGACGCGGATTTCCATCTCGCGCGCGACGATGGCCGCCGGCACCAGGCCGCCGCGCGTCAGCGCGATGATCCCTTCCCAGGGGCCGAGCGACATCAGCTTGCGCACCAGGGCGCGGGCGTCGCGGTGGACGTCGTCCCAACTGACGATGAGGCCGGCATTGATCGAGGTGTCGGACGGCATGGCGTTCCCCCTGGCTACCCATTCCCAATGCGCCATTGGCGCAAAAAAGGCAAGGCGCGGTATGGGTCCGGGCCTTGCCAGGTGGGGAGAGACGAGAAAGAAGATCGACTATCCGACGGCCGGGGAAGGCCGGGGGGCATCGCCGGGCACCAGAGGGGATGGCGGCGGCGGATGCGGATAGTCGATCTTCTTCTTGTGAGCCGGCTTCCATCGGGGAATGGGCCCCATCAGGTGATGGAGGAGTGCCGGCTAAAGACTCAACGCGCGACTTTACCTCGAGCTCAGGTTCCGCTTACGGGCAGTTTTAGCTGCCGGCGGTGCAGGTGCGGACGGTGTTGCCCTGCGGCACGACAACGGTTTGGCCCTGCGGCACGACGACGGCTTGGGCAGGCTGCTGGACGATGACGGTCTCTCGACGCTCCGGATTGCCGCCGCAGGCGGCGAGGGTCAACGGGGCAGCGATAGCGACGATGGCGGCGAGGATAAGGCGCATTTTTCGCGCTCCTGGTTGTTGCGTTCAATTGGTCAACGCTTATCCAGTCGCCGAGGTTCCGGGAACTTTAGGATGAGGATTTGGCTCTGCCATCCTTGATCGGCCGCTCTTCCATGAGCAGGACGAGAATCCAGCCGATGAACACCGCTACCGCGGCGGCGAAGAAGAGCCAACGGAAGGTATCTTGCGGAATGTCTGTGAAGCCCCCACCAATGCCTTCCATATGACGGCCTGGCGCTTTGGCGCCTTCGTTCAAGCCGTTGATGACGATGGCGCCGAAGATCGCGACGATGATGGCGCCGCCAAGTGAGCGGAAAAAATTGATCAGCGCCGTCGTGGTGCCCATCTGCTGCGGCGTCACCGCGTTCTGGCTGGCCAGTGTGACGAGCGGGAAGGCGGTCCCGATGCCGATGCCGGCGATGCCGAACAGCGTCAGTGCGGCGGCGAAAGGCAGATTGGGCGAGCCTAGCGCGAGCAGGACGAGCGCGCCGACCGCCGCGCCGAGGCCGATCACGCCGATGCGTTTGTAATGTTTGACATGGGCGATCAGCCGGCCGCTTGTCTGTGCGCCGGCCACGGTGAAGGCCATCAGCGGCACCAAGGCGAGGCCGGCGACGCTGGCGCTGAGGCCCAGGGCGGCCTCGAAGTAGATCGGCGTGTAGATCGTCAGCGCGACGAACACGCCCATATTGAAGAAACCGGCTGCTGCCGCCGGGCCGACCACAGGATGGAAGGCGATGGCGAGCGGCAGGAAGGGTTCGCGCGCCATGAACATGCGCAGCACGAACAGCGCCGTCATGGCGGCTGCGAAGCCAAAGAGGCCGATGACTTGCCATGAGGCCCAGACATAGCGGTTGCCGCCCCAATTCAGCGCCAGCAGCAGCGGGACCGTCGCGAGAACGAGCAAGGAAGCACCGACGATGTCGAGCTTGTGCGGCTGTTCGTGGCGCGGCAACTGGCGCAAGCGACCGCTCAGCGACCACCAGATGTAGCCGCCGACCGGCAGATTGATCCAGAAGATCACCGACCAATGCAGATGTTCGGCGATAAAGCCCCCGAGCACCGGGCCGACCAGGCTGGAGCTCATGAACACGGCGGCAAAATGCGCCTGGTAGCGCGCCCGTTCGCGTGGCGGTACGAGATCGGCGATGATCGTCATGGCGAGGACCATCAACCCGCCGCCGCCGAGGCCCTGTAGGGCGCGGGCGATGGCGAGCAGTGACATGCTGGGCGCGATGGCGCACAGAACCGAGCCGGCGATGAAGATGCCGACCGCCGTCAGCATCATCACGCGACGGCCGTAGATATCGCTCAGCTTGCCATAGAGCGGCGTCACCGCTGTCGAGCTGAGGAGATAGGCTGTGACGACCCAGGCGAGCGCCTCGACATTGCCCAATTCGCGCCCGATGGTCGGCAGGGCGGTGGCGATAATGGTCTGTTCGAGCGAGGCCAAGAACATCGCCAAGAGCACGCCGAAAATGATCGAGCGCTTGGCGGCGGGCTCAATCGCGGAGTTTTCTACAGGCAGGGTAACGGCGGTGTCGGCCATGGCAAGCAACGCTGACAAAGGCGCAAAAACGCCCGCGGCCGGGGTGCGGCGCGGACGGCGCGATGGGGGAAAAGGTCAATCGAGGGGGCAGACCTTGATCCTTCAGGCGGGATCCTGCAAGTCCTAGCCGTAATGCTCGCGAAATTGGGAATAGCGAACCAAATCCTGTCTGGCCCATTGAATTGCAAGGCTTATCGGTATAGGTCATCGCCATGCCGCCAGCCCCCTTACTCACTTTGCAAAACATTCATCAGACCTTCGGCGGCACGCCGTTGCTGACCGGGGCGGAACTCGCCATCGGCGCGGGCGAACGCCTCTGCCTCGTCGGGCGCAACGGCTCGGGAAAATCCAGCCTGCTCAAGATCGCCGCCGGCGAACTGACCCCCGACAAGGGCGAGCGCGTGCTGCAGGGCGGCGTCACCATCCGCTATCTGGCGCAGGAGCCGGATTTGACCGGCTATGCGACGACGCTGGCCTATGTCGAGGCCGGCCTCGGGCCGGGCGACGACGAATACCGCGCCGCTTACCTGCTGGAGCGTCTCGGCTTCACCGGCGAGGAATCCACCGCGAACCTGTCCGGCGGCGAAGCGCGGCGTTGCGCCCTGGCGCGCGTGTTGGCCCCCGAGCCCGACGTGCTGCTGCTCGATGAGCCGACCAACCATCTCGACCTGCCGGCCATCGAATGGCTGGAAGAGGAATTGCGCGGCCTGCGCTCGGCCCTCGTGCTGATCAGCCATGACCGGCGCTTCCTGCAGAATCTGTCCAAGGCGACCCTGTGGCTCGACCGCGGCGTCACCCGCCGCTTGGACAAGGGCTTCGGCGACTTCGAGAATTGGCGCGACGAAGTGCTCGAGCAGGAAGAGCTTGAGCGCCACAAGCTCGACCGCAAGATCGTTAATGAAGAATATTGGGTCCGCCATGGCGTCAGCGGCCGGCGCAAGCGCAACGTCCGCCGCATGCGCGACCTGGAAGGCCTGCGCCAGACCCGCCGCGACGAGCGCAAAGCCACCGGCGACGTCAAGATGACGGTGAGCCAGGGCGAAACCTCCGGCAAGTTGGTATTCGACGTCGAGAACATCTCCAAGAGCTTCGGCCCGCAGACGGTGATCGACGATCTCACCTTGCGCGTGTTGCGCGGCGACCGGCTCGGCGTCATCGGTCCCAATGGCGCCGGCAAGACGACGCTGCTGAAACTGCTGACCGGCGCGCTCGAGCCCGACACGGGCACGGTCAAACAGGGCGCCAACCTGAAGCTGGTCACGCTCGACCAAGGCCGCGCCATGCTCGATCCCGCCATGACGCTGCAAAACGCGCTGACCGGCGGCACCACCAGCGACTATGTCGAGGTCGGCGATCAGCGCAAGCATGTGATCAGCTATATGAAGGATTTCCTCTTCACGCCGGAGCAAGCGCGCACGCCGGTCGGCGTGCTGTCGGGCGGCGAGCGCGGCCGCTTGATGCTGGCGCGCGCCCTGGCGCTACCGTCGAACCTGTTGGTGCTCGACGAGCCGACCAACGATCTCGATCTGGAAACGCTTGATCTGCTCGAGGAAATGATCGCCGACTATCCCGGCACGGCGCTGGTCGTTAGCCATGACCGCGATTTCCTCGATCGCGTCGCCACCTCGGTCATCGCTTTCGAGGGCGACGGCAAGTGGATCGAATATGCCGGCGGCTATTCGGACATGGTGGCGCAGCGCGGCGAAGGCGTGACGGCGAAGAACTCCGGCGTCAAAGCGGCGACCAAGGCCGACGTGAAAGCCGCGAAAGCCGCGTCAGCCGCCAAGAAAAAGCTCGGCTTCAAGGAACAGCATGCGCTGAAAACGCTGCCCGAGTTGATGGCGAAACTGGAGAAGCAGGCGGTCGATCTGCAGGCCAGGCTTGCCGATCCGCAGCTGTTTGCGAAGGATGCGGCGAAATTTGCCGCCACCGCCGCCGAGTTGGAAAAAACTCAGGCGGACTTGGCCAAGGCCGAGGAAGACTGGCTCGCTCTCGAAATGCTGCGCGAGGAGATCGAGGGCTAAGCCTGCGTCACGGCGCGACGGCGAAATTGTCTAGCCGCAGTGGCAGGGTCCTGACGTCGACGAAATCGCGCGTCACGTCAAGCTGGCCTGAGATTTCAAACTTTTCGCCGAGTGATTCGTCTTTCTCGATGCGTAAGAATTTGATGAGTTGATCGGCGTCGAGCGCGGCGGCGCCAACTTCTGCTCCGCCTAAGACTGATGCGCTTCCATCGGCCTTGTTATCGATGGTGATGCGCCAGCCGCGCGGCAAGCCATTCATTGCATGGATGATGCCTGCGGTGATTTCAATATGAATGCCGACGATGCGCTCACCACCATCCATAGGTAGCCTCGTCAGGCCCACAGTGAGCCATTCCCCCGCCGTGGCTTGACTAATGAGGCACAGACTGAATGCTGCAGCATAGGCCAGACAAGTGGGCATTAGTCGTGGGCCTGGCCGCAACCGCAGACTTTCCGCTCTAAGTAAGCGAAGACCGAGGCATATTGCGGGATGATGCGGCCCTGCTTGGCCTTGGCGTCGTCCGGCGTGCTGAGGCGCGTAGCACCGCCGCAGGATTCCACCATCAATTGCGATTTACAGGCGCGCTCCAGATGGATGGCGAGCATCGTTGCTTCCTGGATCGTGCGGCCCGCCGTGACCAACCCGTGGTTCTGCAGCAGCACCGCATGATGCTTGCCGAGCGCCTTGGCGACCGATTTGCCGCGCTCCTGCGTCACGATCAGGTCGGTCGTCTCGTCGAACACCGGCAATCCGTCGCAGAAGACCGAACCTTCATGGCCGACCGGCTGCAAGGGGCGGCCGAGCGCCGAGAAGGCGACGGCATGCGGCGCATGGGTGTGGACGACGGCCTGCACGTCGGATCGCGCGCGCAAGATTTCCGAATGGATGAAGACTTCGAGATGGCGCGGCGCGCTGCCGGCGGTCTTCTCACCGTCGAGATTGACGGTGATGATGTTCTCCATCGTGATCTCTTCCAGGCCGAAGGTATGCGGCTTCATCAGGAAATGACCGGCATCGTCGGGCAGGCGCACGGTGACATGACCGAAGATGTCGTCGCCCTGCTGTTCGCTATAGAGAATTTTTCCGGCGTTGATGAGCGTCGTCTTGAGCTGGTCGGTCATTCTGATCCCCTGTTATGGGCGCAGGATGCCGTCATCCGGCGATGATGTCGAGATGCTCATCTCGCGATGATATCCAGTAGCGCCTGGCTCGCCTTGCTGCGGTAGCGCTCGCGGTGGTGCAGAACGTGAAACGGCCTGGCCGGCAGGTCGATGTCGATGCGATGGAGCGAGCCGAGGCGGAGCAGCGCCTCGACCACCAGTTCGGAAATCGCGGTAACGCCGCCGCCCGCGACCACGGCCGAGCGCACGGCTTCGTTCGACGGCAGTTCGAGCGCGACCTTGAGCTTGGCCGGGTTGAGCCCGAGGCGGCGCAGTTCGGCCTCGAATTCGGAGCGGGTGCCGGAGCCTTTCTCGCGCAGCACCCAATCGGCCTCGGCGAGATCGGCCAGCGTCACCTTGCGCTTTTCGAGCCAGGGATGGGTCATGCCGACGACGATCACCAGCTTGTCGCCGGTGATGATTTGGTTGCTCAAGGTCGGCGCGTCGATCTCGCCTTCGACGAAGCCGAGATCGGCGGCGCCGGCCAGCACCGCCTCAGTCACCTGTGCGGTGTTGCCGATGGCGAGCTGCACATCGACCTCGGGATAGGCGCGGCGGAAAGCCATGAGATGGCGCGGCAACCAATAGCTGGCGATGGTTTGGCTGGCATGAACGGAGAGCTTGCCGCGCGGGCCGCCGGCGAATTCTGCCAGACGTTGCTCGGCGGCTTCGGCGCGCGCCATCACCGCTTTGGCCTCGACGAGGAACAAGCGACCGGCGTCGGTCAATTCGATGCGGCGGCCGATGCGATGGAACAGCGGTGTGGCGTGGCGCGCTTCGAGCGCCGCGATGGCGGCGCTGACAGCCGATTGCACGAGGCCGAGCGCTTCGGCGGCGCGGGTCATATGCTCGCGCTCGGCGACGGCGACGAAGATGCGGAGTTGTTCGAGGGTCATGTCGGGCGTCCCGCGCGTAAAGTCACGAGAATGACCCTAGCGCTTAAACGAGCCAGAGTGCGAGTCCCAGACCTAGCGTCGAGATGAACAGGGTACCGCCGCCGGCGACCAGCAGCGGGCGCAGACCCTTGGCGCGGATCTTGGTGATATCCGTCGCCATTCCCATGGCGGCCAATCCCATGCAGAGCAGGAAGATCGTCGCGTCGTTGGCGCGGGCCTTCAGCGCCGGGGCGATATCGATGACATTGCCGAGGATCATCAGGACGACGAAACCGAGCACGAACCAGGGCATGGCGATAGCGGCTTGCGTCGTGCCGCTCTTGCGGCATTTGCGGGCGTCGCGCCAGGCTAGCAACAGCACCATGGCCGGCAGCATGGCGACGCGCAGCAATTTGGCGATCGTGCCGGTCTGGCCGGCGGCATCGCCCTGCTGGAAGGCGGCGGCCACGGCCTGGCCGATCTCGTGCAGCGTCGCGCCGCTCCACAGGCCATAAGCATGGGCGTTCATTGGCAGCAGCGCGGCGATCAGCGGATAAAGCAACATAGCCGCCGTGCCGAACAGCGTGATGCAGGCGATGGCGTAGGCCGCGTCTTCTTCCGGCGCGCGCGTCGCGGAGTTCACTGCGGCAATGGCCGAGGCGCCGCAGATCGAGGTGCCGGCGGCGATCAAGATCGTCAGCTCGCGATCGACGCCGAGCCAGCGGCCGAGCGCGCGCGTGAAGAGGAAGGTCGCGCCAAGGCAGGTCAGCGCGATGGCGATGCCGGCAAGGCCGATCTCGGCGATCTGGCCCATGCCGATCTGTAGGCCGAGGAGAGCGATGGCAACGCGCAGCACGCGCTTCTGCGACAGGGCGAGGCCACGGGGTGCCCAAGCCGGCAGCCCCATCACGGCGCGCAGCGCGATGCCGAGCAGGATGGCGACGACGAGGGGGTTGAGCATGCCAATGCCCGTCAGGGCGCGCGGCAGGAAGGCCAGAGCGGCGAGGGCGGCGGTCAGCAGCAGGCCAGGCCATGGCGATCTCTTGGCGTGGGCGCCTGAGACGGGCGGCGCGACGTTGAGCGACAGATCGGCGGGCATCGGCACAAACCCAAGCTGAAACTACAGCCAAGGTATGTGGTAATGCCTAATCTGTATAATAAATAGATGTGATTAAATCAATCTATAAAAAAGATTATTTAAAGCCTGGGGCGAAGAGTTCTGCCATGTCTACCGGCCGGTGGGCGACGCCCTGCTCGTGGCAGTAGGTCAGGAAGGCTTGCAGCGTGTGCCGGTTGGGCGCGATGCCATAGGGCCAGAAGTCCTCGCCGACCATCGCCGTCATCTCCTCGGCGAGCTTGAAGCTCCACGGATAGGGATAGCGCGAGATGGTGCTGTCGCGCATGCGGGCGAGGCTGTTGGCCTTCGCCGTCTCGAAGGCGGTGAACAGCGACTGGGCGATCCAGGGATCGGCGTCGTACACGTCCTTGCGTATCGCGATGACATGCATGATCGGAAAGAGCCCGCTCGCCTTGCCATAGGCCTTCTCGGCGGTGACGAAATCGTCGATCACGCGCTTGCTCTTGGGCGCTGCGCCATGCGAGCTGGTGAGCGGGTGCGAGGTCAGCACCGCATCGATCTCGCCGGCCAGCAGCAGGGCGTCGAGCGAGCTGTCGGGGCGGCTCGAGCGCTTCACGTCGGGCGGCAGCTTGACCTTCAGAATCTCTTGTAATCCCGGAGCATTTACGCCGGCCTGGACCCATTCGATCTCGTTCAGCGCGATGTTCTCGTCATGCGCCAGATAGCCGCGCGCGAAGATGCCGGCGGTATGCATCCAGTCGGGATAGCCGACGCGCTTGCCGCGCAGATCAGCCAGCGTCTTGATGCTGCCGTCGCTTCGCGCATAGAAGGCCGAGAGGCGGAACATGCGCGAGGTGAAGACGGGGATTGCCGTCAGGCCGGTGTCGCCCTGCGAGAGCAGCGAGACATACATGCCGAGCGACATCTCCGAGACGTCCCATTCGCGATTCTTGGTGAAGCGCTGGAAGATCTCGGCGATCGGCAGGACCTTGAGATCCAACTCGATACCCTCGGCCTTGACCGGCCCATGCGTGAAGTCGCGGCAATGGTCATATTCGCAGATGGCGAGGGACAGGCGCTTGGTCACGGGCGAGCCTCAGAAAAGATAAGCGGGGCGGCACGATAGGGGCGGGACCGGCTCGGCTCCAGGCCAAAAAGCTTTAACATCGACTTTTTGCTAATCTGACATTTCAGATGTTGTAAGCTGAGCGGTCACTTAGTACAGTGGTCCTATGTTGATTCAGCCCGCCCCCCATTTCGAGCCGCCCCCGGCTCCTTCCGCCGCCTTCCGCCAGCTGCTGGCGGGGGTGGACGGGGCCGTGCGCGGTGCCCGCCATCCCCAGGAGTTGCTCGACGGCGTCACCGGCAGCTTGCGTGAGGTGATCTTGAAGCGCGACCTGCTGACCGACGCGCAGAAGCTGCCGGATCCCGTGCGTTACCGCCAGCATCTGCTCCATGTGGCCGAGGATGGGCTGTATTCCATCGTCTCGCTGGTCTGGCTGCCGACCCAGGAAACACCGGTGCACGACCATCTGTCCTGGTGCGTCGTCGGCGTTCATCAGGGCATCGAGCGTGAGACGAGCTACCGCTGCGTCGGTGGCGACTGTCTGACGGAATTGGGCCAAGGCCTCAATCCGGCCGGCACGGTGGTCGGCTTGCTGCCGCCGGCCGACATTCACAAAGTCGCCAATGGCGGCGAGGACTTGGCGATCTCGCTGCATGTCTACGGCGCCGACTTGTCGCGCTGCGGCAGCAGCATCCTCAGGAAATATCCGGCGAACTGATCAGGCCCAGTTTAGGCCAGCGTGACGCTGACCTGCTGCAGCTTGGGGCTCGACATGATGGCGCCGAGCACCATCTGGCGCGCCGATTCGATCTGTTCGATCACCGCCGCTTCGGCCTTCGCCAAGTCGCCGGCGATCATGGCATCGATCAGCGATTTATGTTCGTGCTGCATTTCCTCGGTGCGGTCGCGGATCGACAGGCCGACATGAAACAGACGCTCCATCTCGTCGAGCAGGCGTTCGAGATTGCTCGCCAGCTTGCGGTTGCCCGAGGCGCGCGCCAGGGCGACATGGAAGGCTTTATTGTTCGCCAGGAAATTCTGCTCGCTCTCGCGATCTCCGGGGATGTAACCGGCGTTCGAGATGCGGTCGAGTTCGCGCAGTTCTGCTTCGTCGACATTGCCGATCGCGAGGCGCACGGCGGCCGGTTCGACGATGGCGCGGTAATCGAACAGGTCTTTGACATATTCCAGGGTGATCGGCGCGATGACATAGCCGCGCCGCGGATAGGAGACGACCATCTCGTCTTGCGCCAGGCGCAGCAGCGCCGAGCGGATCGGCGCCTTGCCGAAGCCATAGCGGGCGGCGAGCTGGCTTTCGGTGATCTCTTCATCGGGGCGGAGAACGCAGCGGATGATGTCGCGGCGAATCTGGTCGTAGGCGATATCGCTGAGGCCTTTTTCGCGCGCCGGTTTGCCATCCGTCGCGGCGGCAAGCGACACGACACGCTCCGGCCTTTTACCTATCGTCATGCGAACGCTCCCTATACGGCTCCAGGCCAGTTTAACGCACGGCTTCTTTAGCGCGCCCCAAGAATCTTGGGGGGCTGATGCACGGTCACGTCCGGCACCGTACCGACGTATTTGCGCACGTTGACGAGGGCGCTGAGCGGCGAGGGGCCTTGGCCGAGGCGCGACGTGCCGCGATCGGCGGTCAGCACATTGGGATTGCCGTGGACGTCGAGGCTGCCGGGCGTTGCCGGATCGGCCGGATCGTACCATGCACCGGTGGAAATCTGTATGACGCCCGGCCGCAGCCGGTCGCTGACCTCGGCGCCGGCCAGGCAGCGGCCGCGGTCGTTAAAGATTTCGACGACGTCGCCGGTTTTGATTCCGCGCGCGGCAGCATCGGCCGGGTTGAGCCGCACCGGCTCGCGGCCGGCGATCTTGCTGTCGGCGCTGACGCCGACCGGATCGAGCTGGCTATGCAGGCGCGACTTCGGCTGATTGGTGATCATGTGCAGCGGATGCTTGGCATTTGCATTTGCCAGCCATTCGTAAGGCTCCAGCCACGTCGGATGACCGGGGCAATCGTCGTAACCGAAGCCGGCGATATCGTCGCAGAAAATTTCGATCTTGCCGCTCGTGGTGTGCAGCGGATGGGCTTGCGGGTCATTGCGGAAGGCGTCGAACAGCACGAAGTCTTCTTCCGGCACCGGCAATTCGACATAGCCGTCGTTCCAGAAGGTCTCGAACGGCGGGATCGCCATGTCGCGCTTGGCCAGGCCCGCGCGATACTCGTCGTACATTTGCCTCAGCCATTCCATCTCGGAGCGACCTTCGGTGAAGGCCGCCTCGCTGCCGATGCGGTGGGCGAGATCGCGGAAGATGGCGAAGTCGTCGCGCGCCTCGCCGACCGGCGCGATGTGTTTCTGCATGGCGATGATGAAACGGTCGCGCGACGAGGCGCCGATGTCGTTGCGCTCGAGCGAGGTCGTTGCCGGCAGCACGATGTCGGCATGGCGCGCTGTCGCGGTCCAGGCGATCTCATGCACGACGATGGTCTCGGGCTTGCGGAAGGCCTCGACCAGGCGGTTGATATCCTGATGGTGATGGAACGGATTGCCGCCGGCCCAATAGACCAGCTTCACGTCCGGGTAGGTCAGCTTCTTGCCGTCGAAGTCGATGGTGGCGCCGGGCTCCAGCAGCATGTCGGCGATGCGCGCGACGGGAATGGCGAAGTTGAGCGGATTGCGCCCGGTCGGAAAGCGCGGCGCGCCGGTCTCGGGCCCGGGCACGCCGGGGCCGCCGATCGAGCCGTAGCCATAGCCGAAGCCGCCGCCAGGCAGGCCGATCTGGCCAAGCATGGCGGCGAGCACCGCCAGCATCCAATAGGGCTGCTCGCCATGGTCGGCGCGCTGCAGCGACCAGGACGCGGCGAGCATGGTGCGGCCCTTGGCCATGCGGCGCGCGAGATCGGCGATAACGTTCGCTTCGATGCCGCAGATGCCTGCCGCCCAGGCGGCGCTCTTCGGCGTGCCGTCGCTCTCGCCCATCAGGTAGGGCAGGAATTTCTCGAAACCGACGCAATGCGTGGCGAGGAAGGCTTTGTCATGCAGGTTCTCGGCGACCAATGTGTGCGCGAGGCCGAGCATCAGCGCCGTGTCCGAGTTGGGCTTAGGGGCGAGCCATTCGGCGCCGAGATAGTCGGGGCTGTCGTCGCGGATCGGCGTGATCGAGACGAACTGCACGCCGGCTTCGCGCGCCTTGTGCAGCCAGGTTTCGCTGTCATGCGCGCCGCAGCCGCCGGAATAGACCTGCATGTTGCGGATATTGGCGCCGCCGAACATCACCATCAGCTTGGTATGCTGGGCGATGCTGCGCCAGGTCGTCATCGGCCCGCCGATCGGCGCGTTGGTGCCGATGATATGCGGCAGCACGATCATGCCGGCGGCGTAGGAATAGTTCGTGACCTGATCGACGCAGCCGCCCGAGGTGAAGAGGAAGCGGCGCAGCTGCGTGCGCGCGTGATGGAAGCCGCCGGCGCTCGACCAGCCGTAGGACCCGCCGAAGATGCCTTGTGCGCCGTGCTCTTTGCGCACGCGCATCAGTTCGCCGGCGACGAGATCGAGTGCTTCGTCCCAGCTGACTTCGACGAAGCTGTCGTTGCCGCGATCGCGGCGGCTATCGCCGCGCTTCTCCAGCCAACCTTTGCGCACTGCCGGCTTGGCGATGCGCGTCGGCGCGTAGAGCGCGTCGGGCATGCCTTTTAAAATCGGCGAAGGATGCGGGTCGAGCGAGAAGGGACGCACGGCGACGACGCGGCCGTCCTTCACCTCGACGGCGCCGGCGCCCCAATGGGTGCTGGTGAGACGCTCGCGATTGCTCATTACGCTCCGCTTATTCGGCGGCGCTGGCGAGCGTCGGCTTCAGGCCATATTTATCGAGCAGGCCGAGGTCCTTCATGATCTGCACGCCCTTGGCGACGGCTTGCGGATTGTGCGGCTTCAGCGGCTTGCGCAGCGGGCCAGACGGCAGGCCGACGGCCTGCATCAAGGATTTCACGGCGACCGGGTTGATGGCGCTGTAGCAGTAATGCAGCAGCGGCAGCATCTTCAGATAGGTGTCGCGGAACACTTCGGACTGGGCCGGGATTTTCCACGGCGTCGACATGGTGGCGATTTCCGCCGGGGCGAGATTGCCCGACATGTTCGCGGTGCCGTGGCCGCCGAGCGACATGGTGGGCACGACGAGTCCGAGGTTGGGCGAGTCGCAGCACATGACCGAGACGTTCGGCTTCGCCTTCAGCACCTGGGCGACCTGGCCGACGCGTGTCGTCGATTCTTTGTGCACGATCACGTTGGGGTGCTCGAACAGGCGCAGCAGCTGCTCGGTGTTGAGATCGCTTTTGACGCGCGGCGGGTTGTTGTAGATGCCGAGCGGCAGCTTCACGGCGTTGGCGATGTCGAGGAAATATTCGACGATGTCCTCTTCCGGCGCACAAATGTAGGACGGCGCCGCGAGGATGGCGCCGTCAGCGCCTTCCTTTTCGGCGAACTGCGTCATCTTGATCGCCGAGTCGGTGCTGTTGCCGCTGCAGCCGTACCACAGCTGCATCTTGCCCTTCTTCATCTTCACGGTTTCGCGAATGATGGCATGGCGCTCTTCGATGGAGAGCATCGAGACTTCGCCGGTCGAGCCCATGATCAGCACGGCGACCGAGCCGTTGCGCTCTTGGAAGTCGAGGATGGTACGGAAGCCCTCGAAGTCGACGCTGCCGTCGCGGTTGAACGGCGTGACGATGGCGACGAACGAGCCAGCGATCAAATCATGGGCCATGGGAAATCCTTCCGTGAGGCGCGGCGCGCGAGGTGGCGCGGGAACGCGAAATATCATTGGGATTGGCAACTAACATCGCAGGCACGGCGCGGCCAAGTCAAGCTGGCCTCAGAGACAGTCAGGCACGCTTGAGTAACGGGCCGCCGGTGGGAACGACCGTCAAATCAAGCACATAGGGCCGGCCGTCTTCGACGACGTGAATCGCCTTCTCCAGCGCGGCGGGCAGATCGCCGGCGCGGGCGATGGGATCGGAGGCTTCGACGCCCTGGCCTTCGGCGAGTTTCTTGATGTCGCAGGCGGGATCGTCGATGCGCATGCCGATCCATTTGTTCTCGACCGGGCGGTTGCGCTCCTTGGCGACGGCCTCCTGATGGATCTCGTCGTTGAAGTTCGACTTGTTGTTGCAGACGATGATCAGCACCGGGATGCGGTAATGCGCCGCCGTCCATAGCGCGGTGACGCCCTGCAGGAAGTCGCTGTCGCCGAGCAAGGTCATGGCGACGCGGTCCGAGCCGCGCAAGGCGAGGCCGGCGCCGATGCCCATGCCGGGGCCGGCGCCGAGACCGCCGCCGCCGTCCCAGCCGAGGAAGTCGAGCGGCTCGTGGAACGGGTAGTATTCGCTGGCCCAGCCCAAGCTGAACCGCACGATGGTGAACTTGCGGTTCTTGCGCGCCTCGTTGAGGCAGTAGGTCAGCTCTTTGTAGGTGATGACGCGATCGCCCAATTCCGGCGCGGGCGGCACGGCATGGCTGGCGGGCGCGACGCCCTCCCACTTGCCTTTCCCGGTTGCGTTCTTGGCGGCGAGCGCGGGGAGCAGCGCGGCGATGGTGGCGTCCGGTTCGGCGAGCACGCGCAAGTCGACAGCGGGCAGGCCTTGGTGGTCCATGCTCCAGCCGTTATGCACGTAGGAATCGATGCTGCAGTGAATCATGTAGGCCTTGGCCGGTGCGCCGCTACCTGCGATCAGCTGCAAGGCGCCGGCGAGATCGACGCAGTCGAAGGCGAGAATCACGTCGGCTTCGCGCATCAGGTCTTGGCTGACCTTCGGCAGGTTGGGGCGCGGGTCGGGGCCATGCAGCGGATGATCGGTTGGGAAGGCGGCGCCGGCACGCAGGTCCGTGACCACGCGCGCGCCGAGCATCTCGGCAAGCTTCACGCGGCGGTCCCAGTCGGCCTTGTCGCGCGAGACCTTGCCGATGAACAGCAGCGGTCGCTTGGCGTCGGTCAGGCGCTTGACCATTTCTTCGACCGCGACGGGCGAGGGCGCCGGAGTCGGGCCGGGCTGATAGCGCGCCATGTCGGGCAGATCGTCGAGCGTCTGCTCGTTGGGCTTTTCCTGCAGGCCGGCGTCGAGGCAGACGTAGACGGGGCCCTTCGGCGCCGTGCGGGCGATCTGCTGGGCACGCAATAGCGCCTCGATCGAGGCGCCGACCGAGGCCGGCGTGTTATCCCACTTAACGTAGTTGCGCAGCATGGCGCCCTGGTCGGCGGTGGTGTGAATCCAGTCGACCCAGGGGCGGCGCTCGGCGGCGTCGATCGGGCCGACCGCGCCGATCACCGTCATCGGCACGCGGGCGCACCAGGCGTTGAAAATCTGCATCAGGCCGTTCATTAGGCCGACGTTGCTATGGAGCAGGCAGCCCATCGGCTCCTCGGTGACCTTGGCGTAGCCGTGGGCGATGGCGACGGCGTGGCCTTCGCTCAAGGTCAGCAGCATCTGCGGGTCGCGGTTACCGAGGTAATTCACCAGGCTGTCGTGCAGGCCGCGATAGCTGGCGCCGGGGTTCATGGCGATATATTTGACGCCGAGTCGGCGGATCATCTCCGCCATCACGTCGCTCGACCATTCGATGGGCGGATTGCCGCCGTTGACCGGCAGTTCGATGTCTTCGAGGCGCGCCATGTGGTCGTACTCGTTGCGGCTGTTGTGACGGATGGGATGCGACCAGCTATATAGCCCAGCCGGCTGATTTCGGGGCTGGATTACTGGAATGTCAGATACCCTAAGTGTAAGATATTAGCTTCTCAGGCGGACGGCTGGAAAGGGAATCGTGAGCCAGCGCTTTGGCGATAGCGGCGGCCAAAAAGGCCGCCTGGAAGACGCCCGGCTGCTCACCGGCGGGGGGCGTTTCACCGACGACCTGCGCCCGGCGGGGGCCGCCCAGGCCTATGTCCTGCGCTCGCCCCATGCCCATGCCGAGATTCGCGCTATCGACGTGCGCGAAGCCTGCGCCCTGCCGGGCGTGCTGGCGGTCCTCACCGGCGCCGACGTACTGGCTGACGGGCTCGGCGCGATTCCCTGCGTCAGCCGGCCGCGCAGCGCCGACGGCCAGGTGCAGGATATCATCGAGCCGCCGCATCTCGCCCTTGCCGTTGATCGCGTGCGTTTCACCGGCGACGCCGTCACCTTGATCGTCGCCGAGACGCTGGCCCAGGCGAAGGATGCCGCCGAACTTATTCAGGTCGATTACGAACCGCTGCCATCGGTGACCGACACGGCGGGCGCTGCCGACGCAGACGCGCCGCAACTGTGGCCCGAGGCGCCAGGCAATCGCTCCTTCACTTACGAGATCGGCGATGCGGCGGCAGCCGAGGTGGCGATGGCGCAGGCCGCCCATGTGACGCGTCAGCGCATGGTGATCAGCCGCGTCTCGGCCAATCCGATGGAGCCGCGCAACGCCATCGGCGCCTATGACGCGGCGAGCGGGCGCTACACACTGACCACCGGCCATCAGACGCCGCATCAGATGCGCAGCGTGCTGGCGAAGTTCATCTTCAAAGTGCCGGAAGAGCAGATGCGGGTGATCTCACCCGATGTCGGCGGCGGCTTCGGCCTTAAGGGCGGCTTGTTCCGCGAACAGATCCTCGTGCTATGGGCGGCCAAGCGCCTGAACCGCGCCGTCGCCTGGCAGGCCGATCGCAGCGAGTCGCTGCTGGCCGATGATCACGGCCGCGACAACGTCGTCGATGTCGAGCTGGGCCTTGATGCGAGCGGCAAGTTTCTCGCGCTGCGCGTCCATAGCCTGGCCAATCTCGGCGCTTACGTCGCGCTGCGCGGCGCCCACCCGCCGACCAACAATCTCGGCTCGCTCTCGGGTGTGTACATGCTGCCGGCGATCCACGCCAAGGCCGAAGGGTTGTTCTCCAACACGGCGCCGACCTCGTCCTATCGTGGCGCCGGTCGTCCCGAAGCGACCTATATGCTTGAGCGCATCATCGACATCGCCGCCGGGGAAATGGGGCTGGACCGTTTGGAGATACGCCGGCGCAACGCCATTCCGGCCGCGGCCATGCCCTACAAGACCGGCTTTCTCTTCACCTACGATACCGGCGAGTTCGAACGCAACATGACGCTCGCCGCCGACGCTGCCGATTGGCGCGGCTTTCCGGCGCGGCGCGCCGCCGCCAAGGCCAAGGGCAAGCTGCGCGGCATCGGCATCGCCAACTGCATCGAGCAGGCTGGCGGTCCGTACGGCGCGCCATGGGAGGAATATGCCGATTTGCGCTTCCACCCGGACGGCACGATCGACGTGCTGGTCGGCACCATGTCGAATGGCCAGGGCCATGAGACGGTCTTTGCCGATCTGCTGGCGGCGAAGTTCGGCATCGCCCGCGAACGGCTGCGCGTCGTGCAGGGCGACACCGACAAGGTGAAGATGGGCCGCGGCAGCTTCGGCTCGCGCTCGATGATGACGGCGGGCTCCGCCGTCTCGCTCGTTGGAGATGCGACGCTGACGAAATTATCGCTAATCGTGGCGCACAAGTTCGGCGTCGCTGCGGCGGATGTCAGCTTCGCGGACGGACAGTTCGCCGCGCGTGGCACCAACCGCACCCTGACCTTCGACGAGGCTGTGCAGGCGGCGAACGATCCTAATCTTCCGGCGGACTTGGCCGGCGGCCTGGACGGCGGCGCGATCTTCAAGCCGCCCGAGCCGTCCTACCCCAACGGCTGCCATGTCTGCGAGATCGAGATCGATCCCGACACCGGCGCGCTGGAGATTTTGAACTATGTCGTCGCCGACGACGTCGGCACCGTGCTCAACCATGACATGGTGGTGGGCCAGGTGCTGGGCGGCGTCGCGCAGGGCATCGGCCAGGCGTTGATGGAGCAGGTGTCTTATGACGCCGAGAGCGGCCAGCTGCTCACCGGCTCCTTCACCGACTATGCGATGCCGCGCGCCGGCAATGTGCCGCGCCTGGAGGTGCTCGCCAATGTGGTGCCGAGCACGACCAATCCCTTGGGCGTGAAAGGCGCCGGCGAGGCGGGCGTGATCGGCTCGATTCCGGCGGTGATCGGCGCGGTGATCGACGCGCTCGCGCCTTACGGCGTGACACATCTCGACATGCCGGCGACGCCCGAGAAAATCTGGCGTTTAATCAGCCGTTAAGGCGCAGTGACTGTTCCGTCCGGCTTGCGCTCGACGAAGTGGCAGGCGACGAAATGGCCGTCGGCGACTTCCTTGAGGGCAGGCTCTTGCTCGGCGCAGATCGCCTGCGCGAAGGGGCAGCGCGTGCGGAAATGGCAGCCCGAGGGCGGATTGAGCGGTGAGGGAATCTCGCCTTCGACCATCGGCTGATCGATCAGCTTGGGTTGATCGGGATCGGGCACCGGCACGGCGGCGAGCAGGGTGCGCGTGTAGGGATGCAGCGGCCGCGCCCATAGGCTTTTGCGCGGTGCCTGCTCGACGATCTTGCCGAGATACATCACCGCGACGCGATGGGCGAGATGCTGCACCACAGACAGGTCGTGCGAGATAAACAGGTACGACAGGCCGCGCTCGCGTTGCAGATCGCCGAGGAGATTAACGACCTGGGCCTGCACCGACACGTCGAGCGCCGAGACCGGCTCATCGCAGATGATGATCTCTGGATTGAGCGCCAGGGCGCGGGCGATGCCGATACGCTGGCGCTGGCCGCCGGAAAATTCATGGGGATGGCGCGTCAGCATTTCCGGGCGCAGGCCGACGCGCTCGGCGAGCTGCACCACGGCGGCGCGGCGTTCGCGGGCGTTGCCGACGCCGTGGACGCTGAGCGGCTCCTCGATGATCTTGCCGACGCGCAGGCGCGGATTGAGCGAGGCGTAAGGGTCTTGAAAGATCATCTGCAGGCGGGCGCGGTGGCGGCGCAATTCGCCACGGCTGAGGCCGGCGATCTCCATGCCGTCGAGCTGGACGCTGCCGGCGGTCGGTTTAACGAGGCCGACGATGGCCTTGCCCAACGTCGATTTGCCGCAGCCCGATTCGCCGACCAGGCCGAGCGTCTCGCCCTTGTTCAAGCTGAGGCTGACGCCATCCACCGCGCGCACGGTGCCTTGCGACGTGTTGAAATGCACGATGAGGCCGGCGATGGAGAGCAAGGGGCCGCTCATGCCGTCCTCTCCTGCGTCAAGAAGCAGGCGGTCTTGCGGCCGTCGCGATTCGTCACCAGTTCGGGGCGCTCCTTCAAACAGCGGTCGAACACCTTTGGGCAGCGCGGCGCGAAGGCGCAACCGGGCGGCAGCTTGTCGGGCAGCGGCACGGTGCCGGGAATATCGACCAGGCGCTGACGCGCGCCTTCCTCGGCATCGCTGTGCATGCGCGGCGTCGCGCCGAGCAGGCCTTCGGTGTAGGGATGCAGGGGGTGCTTGAACAGCGGCCCAACGGGGGCTTCCTCGACGACGCGACCGGCATACATCACCATCACGCGCTGGGCCACGCGCGCCACAACGCCGAGATTGTGCGTGATGAGCAGAATGCCCATGCCGAATTCGCTTTGCAGCTTGGCCAGCAGCGTCAGAATTTGCGCCTGCACCGTCACGTCGAGCGCGGTGGTCGGCTCGTCGGCGATGAGGATTTGCGGCCGGCAGGCGAGTGCCATGGCGATCATCACGCGCTGGCGCATACCGCCCGACAAGCGGTGCGGATATTCGAGCACGCGGCGCTTGGCGTCCGGGATGCGCACCCGCTCGAGCAGCGCCACCGCTTCCGCGAAGGCGTCGTCCTGGGAAATGTCGCGATGCTCGCACAGCGCCTCGACAATCTGATCGCCGATGGTCATCACCGGATTGAGCGAGGTCATCGGCTCCTGGAAGATCATTGAGATCTGATGGCCGCGCACGGCGCGCATGGCCTCCTCGTCGAGCTTGAGGAGGTCGCGGCCTTCGAGCAACACTTCGCCGCCGGCGATGCGCGCGGGCGGCTCGGGCAGCACGCGCAGAATCGACATGGCGGTGACGGACTTGCCGCTGCCCGATTCGCCGACGATGGCGAGCGTCTCGCCTTGCGCCAGCGTCAAGCTGACGCCATCGACGACGGTGACATAGCCGTTCGGCCCGGAGAACTGCGTGCGCAAATTGCGCACTTCGAGAATGGGCGCCATCAATGGTTCTTCAGGCGCGGGTTGAGCGCGTCGTTCAGCCCCTCGCCGACGAGGTTGAGGGCGAGCACGGTGATGAGGATGGCGACGCCGGGCAGGGCGCTCATGTACCAGGCGGTGCGCATGGCGTCGCGGCCGATGCCGATCATGGTGCCCCAACTCATCAGATTGGGATCGCCGAGGCCGAGGAACGACAGGCCCGATTCGGTGAGAATGGCGGAGGCCACCATGACCGACGACATGACGATGATCGGCGGCAGGCAGTTCGGCAGGATTTGGCGGAAGATGATGCGCGTTTCGCCCATGCCGATGACGACGCAGGATTGCACGAACTCGCGCTCACGCAGCGAGAGAAACTCTGCCCGCACCAGTCGCGCGATCGACGGCCAGGTGACGGCGCTGATTGCCAGCACGATGGTCGTCATCGACGGCTTGAAAATCGCGACGAGTACGACGGCCAGCAAAAAGGTCGGCACGGTCTGGAAGATTTCGGTGATGCGCATCAGCACGTCGTCGATCCAGCCGCGGAAATAGCCGGCGAGCGCGCCGACGGTGACGCCGAGGCCGAGAGCGGCCAAGGTGGCCGCGAAGCCGATCAGTAGCGAGACGCGCGAGCCGTGGATGATGCCGGTGAGGATGTCGCGCCCCAGTGTGTCGGAGCCGAGCGGGAATTCCGCGTTGGTGCCGGGCCACAGGAAGGGCATGGTCGCCATGTCCCACGGATCGCCCGGCACGATCCAGGGGCCGACAAAAGCGACGAGGAAGACGAAGAGAAGCAGCACGAGGCCGATCACCGCTGAAGTCTTGCGGCGGTAGCGCCGCCAAAAATCGCGAAAGGCCTGCATCACGCCACTTCGATGCGCGGATCGAGCATGGCGTAGACCAGGTCGGTGATGAGGTTGGCGACGATGACGAGCGCCGAGCTGAACAAGAGGATGCCGATCAGCAGATTATGGTCGCGCTGCAGGATGGCGTCGAAGGCGAGACGGCCAAGGCCGGGCCAGCCGAACACCGTCTCGACCAGCACGGCGCCGCCGAGCAGCGCACCGACCTGCAGACCGAGCATGGTGACCATCGGCAGGATGGCATTGGGGAGCACATGGCGGAAGGCGATGCGACGTTGCGACAGGCCCTTGGCGCGCGCGGTGCGGATGTAGTCGAGGCCGTAGATTTCCAGCATCGACGCGCGCATCAGGCGCGTATAGACCGCCATATGGAACAGCGCGAGGCTGAGTGCCGGCAGGGCGAGATGTCGGAGTACGTCGATCGTCGCCTCGAACCAGTTGAAATTGGCGGCAATGGTGTACATGCCGTTGCCCGGTAGCCAGCCAAGCTTCACGGTGAACAACACGATGGCCATCAGGCCGAACCAGAACAGCGGTGTGGCGTAGCATAAAAGCGCCAGCACCGAGACGGCGTTATCGGCAAAGGTGTTGACGCGGCGCGCGGCGAAAACGCCGAGCAGCACGCCGGCGGTGAAGGAGAGGAGGATGCTGGCGATCATGAGGAGCAGTGTCGCCGGCAGGCGGCTCATGATCAGTTCGAGCACGGAGACGTTGTTGCGGAAGGAGAAGCCGAAGTTCAGCTGCGCGACGTTCCAGAGATATTGGACCATCTGCACGTAAATCGGCTGGTCGAGGCCGTAAGACTTGCGCATCTGCGCGAGATATTCTGGCCCGGCGCCGCCAGATTCGCCGGCGAGCACGTCGATGGCATCGCCCGGCGCGAGATGCAGGATGACGAAGTTGAGAATGACGATGGCGATAAGCGTGATCGCGGCCTGGCCAAAACGTCGGGCCAGATAGCGCGCAAGCCTCTCACGGCTCGCGCGCCGGGCGGCGCCTGCGCCCACGCTTTCTGTCGCCATCGTCATTTACGCGTACTCGAACTCAGGTCGGCTCACTTTTCTATATAGACGTCGGCGAAGCTCTCCATCGGGCCGAGGCCCGTGGTGTTGAGATTCTTCACCTTCTTGTCGTGAATCGTGAACCACTGGATGTAGACGAGGCCCATGTTCGGCAGGTCGGTCATCACCAACCGCTGCGTGTCTTCGTATAGTTTGCGGCGCTTCGCCGGATCGTTTTCGATCTGAGCCGACTCGAGGATCTTGTCCATCTCGGGGTTGTTATAGCCCGAACCGTTCGAGTAGGTGACACCCTTTTGGATCGACTTGCTCCAGTAGAAGCGCTGGATGCCGATCACCGGGTCGGCGATGTTCGAGGCCGAGTAGATGTTGATGTCGAAATCGTTGTCGGTCCAGACGCGACGCAGGTAGGTCGGGCTGTCTGAGTTGCGGATCTCCGCCTGGATACCGACGCGTTGCAGACCCTGGCGCAGTAGTTCTGCGGTCTGCTTGAACATCTCGCCGCTGGGCGACCAGTCGATGGTGACCTTGAAGCGGATGCCGTCGGCGCCCTTCTTATAGCCGGCCTCGTCCAGCAGCTGCTCGGCCTTCTTCAGGTCGTACGGGTACTGCGGCACGTTGGCGGTGTGGAAGTCTTTCTGCTTGTCGGTCACCGGCGAGGTCGCCTTGGTGGCGAAGCCGAACCACACGTTCTTCACCAGGAAGTCGGTGTTGATCGTGTGGGCGATGGCCTGGCGCACGCGGCGGTCCTGCAGATAGGGGCGGCGCAAGTTGAACTCGAGGTAGTTCACCGACGTGTTGTATTCGTAGCCGGCAGTGGTCACGTTCAGGTTCGGCAGCTTGGCGAGGCGAGCCACGTCGTTGAGCGGGACGACATACTGGGTGCCGTACTGCACGGCGCCGCTTTCCAGCGCGACGGCGCGGGCCGAGCCGTCGGGGATGATGCGGAAGATAATGGCGTCGAGGTAAGGCTTGCCGGCATCCCAATAGTCGGGGTTGCGCTCGAGCATGATGTAGTTGCCGCGTTCCCATTCCTTGAACTTGAAGGGACCGGTGCCGATCGGCTTGACGTTCGCCGGGTTCTTCAGCGGATCGCTGCCTTCATAGATATGCTTGGGCATGATCGGCGATTCGACGCCGGCGAGCGCGCGCATAATGTAGGGCGATGGCTCGTCCAGCTTGAAGATGGCGGTGAGCGGGTCGGGCGTCTCGACGGCGATGAGATGCAGGTAGGTCGCCGTGCCGCGCGAGTGAACCTTCTTCAAGATGTCCATGAAGGAGAACTGCACGTCGGCCGAGGTGAAGGGCTTTCCGTCATGCCACTTCACGTTTGGGCGCAGCTTGAAGGTGATGGTCTTGCCGTCGGCGCTCTGGTCCCACGAAGTGGCGAGCACCGGCACCATCTTGAAGTCGGGCGTGTAAGTGGCGAGGCCCTCGAACATGCGCGGCGATACCGCGGCGACCGGCGAGGCGCTGTTCACGCCGGTGACGAGAACCGGCGGTTCCGGGTTCAAGATCATCGACAGGGTGCCGCCGCGAACGGGGGTGCCTTGGGCGATGGCCTGGCCCGACAGGGCGAGGCTGGCGGCAAGCGCGAGGGCGCTGATGCGGAGAGAGAAACGGGTCATCGAGTATTCCTTTCCGACGGGTCTTGCGAGCTGCGGAGCGATGGGCAGTTGCCCGGATGGGGCGGCGCTAATCCCCTCAGCGCCGAAGATGGGGCATTTCGACTATCACGTGGACGGCCGGGAGGGAA
>CANJIM010000012.1 GCA_947474495.1 Rhodospirillaceae bacterium | reverse complement strand
CCGAATACAGCTTCGCCGTTCAGCTTGTAGGTCACGTCATCGGGCAGATCAATCGATAGCGCCGCCCCAACGAAGGCTGCGCTGCGATCACCCATCTCGGTCGCAACCAACTTGGTCTGATCGATCATCGTCAGCCGCACAGTGTCATCGCCAAGCGCTGAGCGATGTTCAACAACCCGTGAGTCCGAGGCTGCATCAACTTGCCGCAGCCAGCCGGCATTCGCCGCAAAGTGCTGCTCCTATTTAGCCATGCCCTCGACGGTGAAGCATTCGCGATATTGATCGCGCAGCACGTTTTTCTGAACCTTGCCCATGCTATTGCGCGGCAATTCATCGACAAATATCACTTTTTTTGGAATCTTAAACTTCGCGAGCTTTTCCGCCGCGCTGCGAATGACGGTCTCTTGATCGAGGTGACAACCTCCGCTGCGAACGACCACAGCCGCGACAGCTTCACCGTAGTCGCCATGCGGCAACGCGATTACTGCGCTCTCGGCGATCCCAGGAAGACGATCCAGCACCTCTTCAACCTCCTTCGGATACACGTTCAGCCCGCCCGAAATAATCAGATCCTTGTCCCGCCCTACAATCGTGACGTAACCGTCTTCGCTATGCTGTCCAAGATCGCCCGTGACGAAGAACCCGTCGGTCCGAAATTCGGCAGCAGTCTTCTCAGGCAACTTCCAATATCCCTTAAATACATTAGGCCCCTTCACTTCGATGACGCCGGTTTGGCCCGCAGATAGCGGGCGCCCGTCTTTGCCTGCAATGCGAATACTGACACCAGTTAGCGGCAACCCAACTGTGCCGGGCCTTCGCTCCCCCACTAACGGATTGGAGCAATTCATACCTGTTTCAGACATCCCATAACGCTCGAGAATCCGGTGACCGGTCCGGTTTTCGAAAAGATCGAAGGTCTCAGGCAGAAGCGGCGCGGAGCCGGACACAAAAAGCCTGATGTTCTCCGCAGAATCTGTCGTGAAATCAGGGTGTGCAAGAAGCCGGGTATAATAAGTTGGCACGCCCATAAAAACTGTTGCACGACGCATGTGGCGGATGACCAACTCTGCATCGAACCTCGGTAGAAGCAAGATACGGCCGCCATTTAGCAGCATTATGTTCACGGCTACGAAGAGCCCGTGGATGTGGTAGAGCGGCAAGGCGTGCAGAAGTATATCGCCAGGCACAAACCCCCATTCACGGTGCAGGGTTTCGGTATTAGAGAGAAGGTTCCCGTGCGTTAACATCGCGCCCTTAGAACGGCCCGTAGTGCCTGATGTGTAGAGAATTGCGGCCACGTCATCTTTAGCGACCGCTACGACCCCATGATAAGACTCAACTGCTCGGGCCGCAGCTGGTAGAGACCCGTCGCCCCTTGTCCCAAGAGATAACGTCGTTTGCACGCCGCGCGATTTGGCGAGTGGCTCTAAGGAGTCGATTACCTCGGGCCGCGCGATAAAAACCGCGGGAGTTGCATCACCCAAAAAAAAGTCGAGCTCATAATTTGTATATGCAGTGTTAAGTGGTAAATAAATCGCTCCGATTTTGAGCGTGGCTAAATAAAGCGCGATGTTCTCAGGTGAAGCGTCGACTTGAACGGCGACTCGCTGGCCAGGCATCGCGCCGCTCGCCGCCAGCACACTTGCATAGCGGCAAATCAAACACTCGAGATCAGAGAATGTCACTTGCCGGCCGTCAGCAGCTTCAAGAAAGATGGCTGACCGGTCCTCCGAAAACGAACGCTGAAACGTGAGATAAATGTTGTCAGACATAAATGACTCCTTCGCTGCCGCTCTTTTCAGTATTCAGCGGATCAGGTAAGATAGTTTCCCCTGCTACGCATCGCCTCATAAAGATGAATTTGTTGAGGGATGCTGGCGCCGCCATGTCTGCAAGCAGAACACTGCTGCATTTGAACTATATAAAATTCGAGAACGGAGGATACGAGGATGTCAAAGAAACCGCGCTACCGCGTCAATCTCGCAGATGTGCCGAAACGCCGTGCACGTCCGACCACCACTCCCGACGGAGAGTTCAAGGAGACCCAGCGGGTTTACGGGCTAGAAACGAGCATGCTCATCGCTCACCGTGACCCAGGTTATCACACCAATCCTCACCGCCATGATTGCGAGCAGATGAATTATATTCTGTCGGGCGAGATCTGGTTCTTTGTCGAGGACCAATGCTGGTGCTGCAAGCCGGGCGATATTATGCGGATCCCGCGCAACAAAATGCATTGGGCATGGGTGCGGTCAAAGGATGTGTGTTCCGTTATCGAAACGCATTCACCGCCACTGCTCGGCCATGGCGCCGGCAGGGATGCCGCGGTGCCGCTCCTCGCGGACGACGAGGTACTCTCCGAAGATCGCATAGCTAAAAACGCTCGAGTCCAGATTGATCTCGAAGAGGTTAAGAAAACCGAGGCGCGCGCCATTGCGGAAGAAGAAGCCCACAACGCATTGATCGCCTAGCTATTGGAGCCGACTTGACGTCGGCAATTGTTTCGACCCGGCAATGCGAAAGTTACAACATTCATAGATGGAGCCGCGCGGCTGTGCCTTTTCAACACAGGTTCGGCCGCGCGGCCAATACTCGTAGAAGATTGTCTGACAAGGCTCTATGTGAGCATTACCCTTTTTAGCTGACAATCCGCTGTGGCTGTCGATGCGCAGGAAAAGATGCGGGGGCCTGCAGCTAGGGCTGGCCGCGCACCCTTGTTTCTAAGGGGTAGGTCGCCCAAAGATGACCGAGTAAGCCAAACGTTTAGTTTCCACCCTCTTCCCAAGCGCGCTGCTCAATCGCCGCGACTTCATTCACGTCCATCGGCACTACAACATTGACGACGTATGGTACCTGTTCCTTATCTTCGCTCGGCCCGAGCAACGGTACAGATAGCGAACGCGCTTCCGGGTTGTTCCCAATAAGCGGAGGGGTATGGGTTTCGATGAGCACCGCGGTCTGATCACTGCGGTTCCAGGCCCAGTGCACCTTGTTCTTCGGAATACGCATAATGTCTCCGGGACCGCAGCGATAGCCTCGCCCGTCTACGTAGAACCAGATCTCGCCGGAGACGATATAGTTCAATTGCTCCGCATCGTGCTGGTGCGGACGGGTATGATAATCCGCCCCGCGCTCGGCAAACATTAGGCTGGTCTCGTTGCCATAGGCGAGTTGGACGGCCAACACGACATCGTCTCTGGCGGCCGCCGAAGGACGTGCCCGGCGCACAGGCAGTTGCGATTTATTCGTACGATAGTTGGGCTTTGCCTCGGTCGTTCGCTTTTCCTTCACACTCGTATCAGACATGTACTTCCTCCCTGAAAATCGATTGGATTAGTCGCCGGCGGCCGGCATAAGTTCGCGGGCCCGTTCGAGAAGATTGCTGGGTGTGGCGTAAAGCTGCGACACCAGCTTTTCCAAATCCTCCGGTGGACGATAGGTCATATCTAAAGCCAGCTTATCGGCTTCCGCTTGTAACTCCGGATCGTTCAGAGTCTCCTTGAAGACTTTGCGAAGGAAGGCCACACGGTCGGCAGGCACACCCGGCGGGGTGACATAGGGGCGGCCGAACTCAACGCTAGAGAAAGCAAATCGCATTAGCTGCTTTTGCTCCTCGGTTTTGGCAAAAGCGTAGACTGACGGAACAACCTCGGCATAAGGGAAGGCCGCCTCCTCCGCGTGCAGGATGATGCGCACGCGGCCGTCGCGCAGCATGTCAGAGTGTGCGTTACGGAATGAGCCGAAGCTGTGGCAGATGCCCTGTGTTTCACTGCGCTCCATCGCCAAGACCGCGTCTGTGGAGCCCCTGTATCCTTCCACTACCTTAAACCGGGTGCCGAGCACGCGGTTAAGGACAGCCGGAACGATGCTGAGTGACGATCCCGCACCGCTGCCGCCGACGATTAGTTCGTGCACGAATAGATCCGGAAATGTCTTGACGGGCGATGTGGCGTTTACGACGCAGACCCGGCTAGGAAGCGATGAGCCTCCGATCCATCCATAGTTACGTGGGTCGGCTTTGATGTTGTCGTTGCCCAACACCGCCTGCGCTGGCAGGTTGCGGGAGAAAGATCCAAAGACCGTGCCATCTTTTGGCGCCACGTTATAAAGATAATTTGCGCCTACGACGGTGCTGGCGCCCGGCATGTTCTGAACCACGATAGTGGTACGGCCCGGCAGATGCTTTACAAGGAACCGCGCGAGGGTGCGGCCGCCAAGGTCGTAGTCTCCGCCAGCCGGATTGCTTATGACCAGGCGCAGCGCCTTACCGTTGTAAAACTCCTCTGCTGTCTGGCTCGCGGCTGGAGACGCTAGGAGAGCCGTACACGCTACGAAACATAGGCCAACAGAGGCCATTCTCAATGTCATGCCGATCTCTCCCCGCTTTTGCGTTTTTGTTATGAGATGGCCAATACGTGCAAACATAAAGCCGTACAAATATTATCGGCGCTCAACATCTTTGCCATTCTAATTTTTGCAGATCGCCTGAGCCTACTGAGCTCATGTGTCAGTTGATTTGGAAGTCTAACGCCAACTAGCGCTGATCAACATGCCCAGATGCGACAGGCCTCTTATATAAGACCTTGCTTCCCGCCATTGTGATCTGCCCCCTTCAGAGTGGTCCAAAAGTTAATTTAGACTGGACCCTGAAGGAGAAGAGAAATGGGCAAGAGACACGGGCCTGAGGTGAACTTGCCCTTGTTTAGCGTCTCCCTTAGCTGAGCCATCATCCGGCGACCGCCGCGTCATTGCCAAGCTGTTTTTTCTCGAATGCCATTGGGCTGAGATAGCCCAGCGTCGAATGAAGCCGGCGATGATTGTAGAGCTGAAGCCAGTCCATCACCTCGTCTTTTGCCTCCCGGCGCGTGCCGAACCGCATTCCGTGCAGCCGCTCGACCTTGAGTGATCCGAACAGCGTTTCCGTGACAGCGTTGTCCCAGCAATCACCTTTGCGGCTCATCGAACCTCGCATGCCGAATGCCTTCATCTGCTTCTGGACATCGCCGCTCGCATATTGGCTCCCGCGATCGGAATGGAAGATCAGGCCAGATGCCGGACGCCGCCGGAACCAAGCCATCCGCAGGGCGTCGATCACAAGTTGCCGCGTCATGCGCTCCTGCATGGCAAACCCCACAACCTGTCGGCTGAACAGATCGATGACGACCGCAAGATACAGCCAGCCCTCTTCCGTCGGGATATAGGTCATATCGCCCGTCCAGACCCGGTTCGGCTCCGGTGCATGAAAGTTCCGCTCCAGAAGGTTCGGCGAGACCGGCAGGGCGTGATTGGAGTTCGTGGTTGCCTTGAACTTCCGCTTTCCCCGCGCCTGAAGCCCATTGGACCGCATCAGCTTGCGCACACGCTCCTTACCGGCATGAATGCCGCGCGCTGCGAGTTCCCGCCATATCCTCGGCCAGCCATAGGCTCCCTTCATCTCGGCAAAAACCGCCCTGATGTGGACAACAAGGGCCATATCGCTGATGCGTCGGTGCGGCTGGTCAGGTGCTTCGCCGCGCACCCGGTGCTGATGGTAGCCGCTGGCGCTCACATCCAGAACCCGGCATTGCACCGTAATCGGCCAGACTTTCTCGTGTCGCTCGATAAAGGCGTATCTCATCGCGACTCTCTCGCAAAATACGCCGCCGCTTTTTTTAGGATGTCGCGCTCCATCCGCGTCTTCGCCAGTTCGGCCCTCAGCCGAGTCATCTCCATTTGGTCCGCGTTCACCGGCTTGCCCTTGGCGTCTTTCAGGCTACCGATGGCATCCGCCTTCACCCAGTTATCAATCGATTGCGCCGAGACGCCAAGACCCCGCGCAACCGACGAAAGAGATTGGCCCCCACGGACCAACCGAACCGCCTCCTGCTTGAACTCCAGCGTGTAACGCGCCCGCACAAATCCCGTCATGTCCGATCCTCCAAAACTGATGATACACTGTCAGCCTTGGGAGACGTTCTTCAGGGGCAAGGTCACTTTCCCTCATCGCCCTGAATCAGTCGCCGCGCCCCGTCACCCGTTGCGGATGCCGAGCGTCATCTTGCCGACGCCTTCGATTTCCGTGACGACCACGTCGCCCGCCACCAGCTGCCGCTGAAAGGCGGGCGAATCCGGCGTTCCCGTCGAGATTAGGTCGCCGGGCTCCAGGGTGCAGACCTTGGACAGAAAACTCACCAGCTCGTAGCAGTTGTTGATCATCGTCTCGGTCGACGAATCCTGATGCAGCTCGCCGTTGATCCACATCTTCATCGTCACCTTCTCAGGATGCGGAATCTCGTCGCGCGTGACGATGACGGGGCCGAACGGCGCGAACGTGTCGTACCCCTTGCGGATGCAGCGAAACTCCTTGCCGGACTTGCCGGGCCCGTAGTTACGCGACGTGACGTCGACGAGAATGGAATAGCCGAAGATCACCGAGGGCGCGTCGGCGACGCTGACATGCCGGCAGCGCTTGCCGATGACGACGCAAAGTTCCGGTTCGGGAAAGACACCGCCGGCTCCTTGCGGGATGGCGATGCTGTCGCCGGCGCCGATGATCGCCGAGGGCGGTTTGAGGAAAACTGTGTGGAGCAGTTCCTCCTTGGTCAGGTCCGTCTTTTGGCCGCGCCCGCTCTTGTCGTTCGGGCTCTGGGTATTGACGCGATCATAATTGCCGGCGGCGGCCCAAATTTTCGACGGCCGGGCGATCGGCGGCGCCAGGTTCTCGGGCAATTCGATCGGATCGCCGGAGAAGCTCAGCTCGGACGGAGAGGCTTCGATCAGCTCGATCATCGAGGATCGGTTGACGCGTCGATAGCCTTCCTTTGTCAGACCGACAACTTCGCCCGTGCGCAAGGTCGCGAATTTCACTCGACTCTCCCTAATGACAATTATTGAGCGGCATTTTTATGCGGTGTGGCTGGATCACCGATCGTGCCGCGAATGTGCGAGCCGACGCCCGCCGCCGCGCCTGATACGGCAACGCAGCGATCGACCGGCAGTTCGACATAGACCTCGTCGCCGGCGCCGAAGGCGAACCGCGGATGCTGCCGGGTCATCAGCAACTCGCCGCCGATCTCGATTTCCAGTTCGATATTCTCGCCGAGAAATGTCGGCCGGCGCACCCGTCCGCGAAAGACGTTGGCGCGCCCGGCGGGCGGCGGCTCGATCGTAACCTGCAAATCCTCCGGCCGAATGACGACGGAATCGCCCGGCCCGATGGGCCGGTCGCTCGCCGGATTGACCAGCAGCGACCCGATGCCGGTCTCGACCGAAACGATGCCGCTCCCGGCCGTCACCGGTGGCCGCATGATCGACAGCAGATTGGTCTGGCCGACGAAGGTCGCGACAAAGGCGGTTTTGGGACGCCAGTAGATATCGCGCGGCGCGCCCTGCTGGACCAAAACGCCGGAATCCATCACGGCGATGACATCCGACATGCTGAAGGCCTCCGCTTGGTCGTGCGTCACGTAGAGCGTCGTCACGCCGGTGCGCAGCTGCATCGCCCGCAGCTCGCCGCGCATATGGTCGCGTAAGCCGGCATCGAGATTCGACAGCGGCTCGTCGAGCAGCAGGAGGTCGGGGCGCGTGACCAAGGCGCGCGCCAAGGCCAGACGCTGTTGCTGGCCGCCCGAGAGCTTGGTGGCGATGCGGCCACCGTACTGATCCAGCCGCACCAGGTTCAGCGCTTCCTCGACCCGCTCGGCGATTTCCTTGCGCGACAACTTCTGACGCCGCTGATTGGCCTGCAGCGGAAAGGCGACGTTTTGCGCGACGGTCATATGCGGCCAGATCGCATAGCTCTGGAACACCATGCCGAAATCGCGGTCCGATGCCGGCACGAATTCGCCCGTGTCGGTATCGGCGAGCACGCGGCCGGCGACCGCGATATGGGCGCGATCGCCCCTTTCAAGACCGGCAATGCAGCGCAGCGTCGTGCTCTTGCCGCAGCCCGACGGGCCGAGCAGCGTGAAGAATTCACCCTGGCCGATCGTGAAGGAGACGTCCTTGATCACCTGGACGATCTCCTGACGCGAGGCGAAGGTCTTGACGAGGTTCCGCACCGTCAACTGCACGGGACGGGCCGGCCCTGTTGATTTGTCTGGGGCCGGTCCGTCCCGCTCTTGCAATCCGAGACCGTTCATTTCGTCGCGACCGGGAACTTCCACGATTCGAAAATCCGCTTCTGCAGCGGCTCAATCTCATCGATGTCATCCCAACCGACGAAGGCGATCTTCTTGCCCTCGACCAGCTTATTGGGCAGCGAGCCGTCCGTGAAAACCGAAGCCTTGACGGGGCCCTCACGGTCGAAAATGGCCTGCACCTTTTCGCTGGCGACGAATTCGATGAACAAGGTCGCCGCCGCCGGCATCGCCGACTTTTCGTTGATGGACAGGATATTGTTGAGCCGCACCGGCACAGGCTCGAGCAACAGCGCTTGCAGATGCGGCGCTTTGCGCTGTTCGCGGATTCTGATAACCGAATGGTAATGGTTGAGCGAGCCGATGGCATATTCGCCCGCCGCCATGGCCGTTATCGACCGCGTGGCGCCCGTCGTCCATACCGGCCGCTGCTCGCCGAGCTTGGTCGTGTAGTCGATGACCTTGTCCTTGCCCCAGACGACGAAGAGCGCGGCGAGACCCGAGGCCTGCGAAACGTCGACCCACAACAAGCCGCTGTTCTTCAGCTTCGGATTGAGCAGATCTTCGTAGGTCTTGGGCACGAGGTCCGGCGGCAGGGCCTTGGCGTTGTACGACACGGCGGCCAACGCGCTGCCGAGGGCGGCCACATTCGGCTGCTTCGGATTGATCATCTTAATTGGGATATTCAGGACCTTTTTCTCGGCCATGCCGAGCAGGTCCATCTTGTAGAGATGCGGGTAGTAGGTGCCGAGGCCGAGCTCCTCCTCCAGATGGACGATGTCGCTCTTATGGCTGCCGGCCTTGAGCTCGAGGATGATGCGCGAGTCGGCATTGCCGACCTCTTGTCCCGTCGCTTTGATGCCGTAAGTCGCCGTGAAGAGCTTGACCACCTCATCGACGGCGGCCTGCGTCTGCGCGAAGGTGACCGCCAGGGTCCCCGATTCCGCCTTGGCCGCTTTGACGAGTTCGTCATGGCTGGCGTAGCTGGTAAAGCCGGCAGCGTTCTTTTCCGCGGCATGCGCTGCGGGCAGCAGCGCCATGCCGCAAGCCGCGACGAGTAGGCATTTTAATGCGTTCATGTCAGCCTCCCTTGGGTGGTGTTGTGCCTTATTGGCATTTTTTACGCTTTGTTATGCGCGGGCTATTCGTTGCCCGAGTAACCCCGCGCGATTAACTGTCTGGCCAAAACGGTGAGCAACGCCAAGCCGACGACGAGCACGACCCCGAGCGTTGCCGCCATCGAGAAGTCCGCTTGGCGCTCCCAGTAGTCGTAGAGCGTGACGGAGATCAATTCGTTCTGCGGCGTCGACAGCAAGAGCGAGACGTTCAAATTGCGGAACGCATTCGCCGCCACGAAAATCCATCCGGCGACGAAGGTCGGCAGCAGCAGCGGAAAGAGGATGCGCGCCAGCACGCGCACTTTCCGTGCGCCGCTGACATAGGCGGCCTCCTCCAACGAGGCGTCGATCTGAGTCATCGCCGCATTCGACGTGCGGCTGGCGAAGGCGATGAAACGGGTTACCAGGGCCAACGACAGCACGATCAGGCCGCCGTATAGGCCGGTCCAATGCATCGCCGGCGACAGATAGAACATGATCATCGCGACAGCGACGACCACGGCGGGAATCGCGTGCGGAATGAAGGCGATCGAATCGAGAATGACCCGCCCTGGCACGCGCTGGCGGACGATCACCCAGGCGAGCAGAAAGGCCAGGATCATGGTGCCGGTCGCGACCCAGAACGAGACCCACAGCGAGTTGCCTGCAGCACGCAGGACGCGCGTGTTGGAGAACAACTGCTGATAATTGGCGAGTGTCAGTTCGCCGAACATCTCGATCGACGGCACCCGGTAGAACGGCAGCAGCGACGCCAGTACCAGGATCAGCAACGGCAGCATCACCGCCAGGATGAAGTAGAGAATGACCAGACCCAGCGCCGGCCAGCGCATGCGGCCCAATTCGATCTGTCGCGGCCTGAAAGCTTTACCCGAGACGGTGGCAAATTGACTGGTACGGCGCAGCACGACGCGATGATAGACCACAACCAGGATCACCGAGATCAGCAGAAAGATCGTGGCGTAGGCGGCGGCAAGGCCCCAGCTCGAACTCAGGTAAGCCGTAAAATAGATGACGGTCGGTAACAGATAGATTTGCGCGGGAAGACCAATGAGGAGCGGCGTTTCGAAGTCGTCGAGGGTGCCGATGAAGGAATACATCCAGGTCGCCAACAGCATCGGCAACATGAGCGGCAGCGTGACCTTGCGCAGCGTATAGCCGGTGCGCGCGCCGGCCATCGAGGCGGCTTCCTCGAGCGCGGGATCCATCAGGCGGAAACCGGCGACCAGCATCAGAAACAATGTCGTGCTGCCACGCACACTCTCGACGAAGATCATGCCTTCCATGCTGTAGATATTGATCGGCCCGGACGGCGCGTCATAACCGAACGGCGCCAGCAGGCCGCGCAAGATGACGTTGATCAGTCCGGTGCGTGGCCCGAGCAGCAGAATCCAGGCCATGGATGACAGCATGCCGGGCATCGCGATGGGCAGCAGGATCATCACCCAGGCGGCGCCGCGATAGGGCATGTCGGTACGCTCGACGAGCCAGGCGAGGCCACCGGCGATCGCCATGCTGAGCGTCGCCACCATCATGGTGTAGATCAGCGTATTGCCGAGCGCCGCATGCGTCATGCGGCTGGTATAGACCAGCGCATAATTGGCGAGCGTCCAATCGCCGGGCGCCGCCGCGGTGCCGGACCGGAAGCTGAAGACGATGAGGTAGGCGAGCGGAATGATGACGATCCAGACCAGGACCGCCGCCGCTGCCAGACTAATCCAATGGTCTCGCAACCAAGTCAGGAGGCGCGCGCTGGCCAAGGGCCGCCGCATATTGTCGGCGATCGGATCGGCGCTCATCGCGTCATCGACCGGCTGACCGGGGTGGGCGGATGCGGCATAAGTTCGGGCTTTGTCGGTCCGCCAGACGCCCGGCTCCCGACATGCCTCGAATTGCCGAGCGCAACTGGCATACGAACCCCCTCCCCTTGCTGCCTCGTCCTTTAAAACCGACGTAGGCAGTTATTCCGCTATGTGCCGGATAACGCGGCGCCGCGGTGTGTTCTTTATCGACACATGAGGATGCTAACGGTGGCTCGCGGAGGGCAGCAAGCGCTTTCTAACCCGGCTTCTTCTATAAGACGTCGCCGCTGGCCCATGATCGCGCCGCACAATTTGCCCGAATCTCAGGCATATGGGCGCGTCATGGCGCAGAGTTCGATTTTATTCACGCTAAAGTTTAGACCACGGCGCTTTTTTCGCCTGTGCTGTCAGCGATTGCGAAAGGCGCTCGCCATGCGCAGGAAGGCGTCGTCGAGCAGATCGTAAAGCTCTCCCGTCACGCCGCTGTCGGTCAAAGCCCGGCGCATGCACAGCATCCAGGCGTCGCGCTCGGCATCGCCGATGGCGAAGGGCCGGTGCGCGGACATGATGCATTTGGCGTAGCTGCGCGGGCCGCCGAGCCAGCCGCTGAGAAATTCGAATAGCGTTTCGCGCATCGGGCCAAGATCGGCCGCATGCATGGCGCGGATGCCCGCCGCCTCCGGCGCGCTGTCCATGATGTCGTAGAAGCGGTCAACGATGCGCCGCACGGTGGCCGCGCCGCCGATCATCTCATAGGGGCTCGCTTGCTTTACAGCCTCAGTGGTAGTCGCATCGCTTGTCATCGATTAATCCCCGTTCAAAGTCACGGAAATCATCGGAGCATGCGGCCCTGGTGCCCGCCCTGACCTGGATCAAGCGGCCCACATGAGAGCGATCCGCAACTCGAATGAGAATGACTAGCGACATCACGTTCACCTGATCACCAGGTTCGAGCGGGCAAGATAAAATTCCTGCAATATAAAAAACGCATACACCCATCTCATGATGAACCCCGGAATTCACCGGCTCGGCCTAGGCCGTATGCCGCGCCCCTCCTTTGCGGCCCAGGTCGCGATCGGCTATGCCGGTCTCGCGGGCCTTTATGCGTTCTTTTCCGACCGCATCATCGGCTCGCTGAGCGCCGATCCCGTCGGCGAGAGCCAGTTGCGTGACTGGAGCAGTCCCGCATTCATTCTCGTCGCGGCTGCCCTGCTCTACATCACCTTGCGCATTCACCACCGTGGGGCCGCCCGTTTGGCGGAGCATCGGAAAATAGGTGACGAGCAGGCGACTAGAAAACCGATATTCGCGCTCTTCGCCGCCCTCTGCCTGCTCATCATTTCGCTCGGCTATCTGGACCTACACCGCACCGAGCATTTTCTCATCCAACAAGAGCTCAGCGAGCAAGCGAATGTTCGCGGGCTCAACGCCCATAATATCGGCGATTGGATCAGGGGTCGCCGCCTCGATATCTCGCTGCTCGAGAATGGCTTGGAAAAGCTTTACAGCGGCGGCCCGATTCAATCCGATGAATTGCAACGCGGCATTGAGCACTACATGTCGGATGCACTCCAGCGCGTCGATGCCTGGAGCCGCGTCAGTCTTTTTACGCCCGATGGAGAGCTGCTGCTGCATGTCGGCGAGGACTTGTCCATCGCACCGCCGAGCAAGGGGAAAGTGCTTGAAGCCGCGCAGACCATCGATAGCGAGTTGGTCGATTTTCCCGATCTAGACCTCGCTCCCATCGGAAACCTCCGCATCAATATTCTGACGCGGATCGAAAACCCCAAGGCTCCATCGATTACGACAGGTGTTGTCGTCCTCGGCGTTGATCCCACCCGACGCCTGCTGCAAACCGCGAAGGCATGGCCGTTTCCCAGCAAAAGCTCGGAGATTCTCATACTGCAGCAATCAGGCGAGAACATACGCACTCTCAATCAGACAAAGGACGGTGATGAGAATACTGCCCGTTCACTCGCCGACTTGCGGGCGAACCATCGCCTCGGGGCCCGAGCGATCGAGAGCGGCAATGGCCAATTCGAGGGGCTTGACCATCGCGGCGTCGCAGTGATCGCCAGCTATGGCCCGATTGAAGGTACGCCTTGGCATTTCATCGCTAAAACCGATCGAGACGAGATTCTCGCACCGATCTATGAACGCCGCCTTTCCGTCGTGCTATTGGCGCTGTTCTTCATGGCTACCGCCGCCTTTATCGCCGGACTACTCTGGCGCAACCAGCAGCTCGGCTTTCTCGCATATCGCACGGGCCAACAGCGCGACCGCGATGCAGCGGCAAGTCATTTCGACAAATTCTTTCAGCTCGCGCGCGACATCTATCTCTTGATGGATGAAGACGGCGTAATCGTCGAGGCCAACGAGGCGGCCTTATCAGCCTATGGCTATCGTCGCGATGAACTCATCGGTTTGAACATCTCGGCGCTACGTGCGCCACAGGCCCGCGCAGCGCTCGATAGCCAATGGCAGGCCTCCAAAAGCATTGACGGCGTTCTGTTTGAAACGTCGCATCTGCGCAAATATGGCGCGTCCTTCCCGGTCGAGGTCAGTTCGCGGACGCTGGAGATCGACGGCAAGCAATATCACCAAAGCCTGATCCGCGACATCACCGCCCGCAAGGCGACCGACGCCGCACTGAAGGAAGCCAACCGCATCACCTTGGCCACGCGTTTGGCCAACAGCATCCTGCTGCGCAGCCAAACGGAAGACAGCATCTATGCCGACATGTGCCGCGCCATCGTTGAAGTCGGCGGCTACCGCATGGCGGCGGTCTGTTTGGCGGAAAATGACGCCGCTCAATCGATCCGCATTGCCGGCACCTTCGGAGACGGCATCGACTATCTGAACCAAGCGCAACTCAGCTGGGGCGATAATCCGCGCGGACTAGGGCCGACCGGGATAGCGATCCGGAACGGCAAGACTCAGGTCAATCAAGACTTCGCCACCAATCCGGCGATGGCGCTTTGGCGCGACGAGGCTTTGCGCCACGGATTTAAATCCAGCATCTCGCTACCCTTGATGGATAACGGCAAAGCTTTCGGCGCCCTCACAATCTACTCCCATCAAATAGATGCTTTCGAAATGCCGGAGGTGCTGCTGCTGCAGGATCTCGCCGAGGACATCTCGTTCGGGATCAGCGTATTGCGATTGCGCACCAGCGAACGCGCGACGACCGAGAAGCTCAATCAGAGCCTAGAGCGCACCATTCGCCTGCTCGCCGAAACGATGGATTTGCGCGATCCTTACACCTCGGGCCATCAGCAGCGCGTCGCCGATCTCGCCCGGGCCATCGCCGTCGAAATCGGCATTTCCCCGCTCGATGTTCACGGCATCTATCTCGCCGGCCTGGTACACGACATCGGCAAGATCGCCGTCCCGGCGGAGTTTCTGTCCAAACCGACGCGCTTGACGCCGCAAGAAATGGCGTTGGTCCAGACCCACAGCCAAGTCGGCGGCGATCTCATCAAGGATATCGATTTTCCCTGGCCGATCGCCGAGATCGTACGCGGCCATCATGAGAAGCTCGATGGCTCGGGCTACCCGGACAAGCTTAAAGGCGATGAGATTCCGATCGGCGCGCGCATCATGGCGGTCGCCGACGTGGTGGAAGCCATCTCCGCGCATCGTCCCTACCGCCCGGCGCTTGGCCTCGATAAAGCACTGGAAGAAATCACCACACAGCGCGGCAAGCTGTTCGATACCGCAGTGGTCGATGCCTGCCTCGCCCTATTCGCCAGCGGTCGCTTCGCCTTCGCGCCGCGTCAAACCTCGATCTAACAGCCCGCCGTCCGGCGCGTGGAGTCATGGGAATCACCATGACAGGAAAAATCCATGCGCTAAACTTCGCGCATAAACCGGAATGGGAGAGACAGGGACATGGCGACCGACAATTTGACTAAACTGCGCATGATCGGCTTCGGCGGCGCGTCCAACCTTCCGACCTGGCTCGCCATGGAAGCCGGCATTTTCGCCAAGCACGGGCTCGACGCATCGATCACCCGCACTGAAGGCTCGATGCCGCAGATCCAGGACATGATGGCGGACAAGTACGATCTCGCCACCACCTCGATCGACAACATCATCGCCTATACCGAAGGCCAGGGCCCCGCCAAGCTGGATGTGCCGTTCGACATGGTCGCCGTGATGGGGGTGCATTCGGGCATGAACAGCATCGTGACGCGCCCCGAGATCAAGTCCTATGCCGATATCAAGGGCAAGGTGGTGGCGGTGGATGCGCCGAACACCGGCTATGCCTTCGTGATTTTCCGCCTGCTCGAGGAGAAGGCCGGTCTGAAGCTGGACCGCGACTATACGATCCTCTCGGTCGGCAACACCCATCTGCGGATGGATGCGCTGCGCGACGGCCGCGCCGTCGCCGCCGTGATGGGCGGGCCGAGCGATCAGGAAGCCGCCGAGGAGGGCTACAACATTCTCGCCGATTGCGCCGCCGAGCTCGGCGGCTATCAGGGCAGCGTCTATGGCGTGCGCCGCGCCTGGGCAGCCAAGAACGGCGAGACTCTCCAGCGTTTCATCCGCGCCACGGTCGAGTCGCACGAGCGCGTCTATGCCGATAAAGCGACATCGAAAGCGGTGCTGATGAAGCGCATCAAGGGCCTGACCGACAAAGGCGCCGAGCAGCTCTATGCCAGCCTGACGTCCGGCGCCGGCGGCCTCGCCAAGCACGCCGAGATCGATCTTCCCGGCATGAACACGGTGCTGTCGATGCGCACCGCCTACGGCACGCCGAAACTGGCGCTCAACGAGCCGCGCAAATATCTCGACCTCAGCCATTACGAGCATGCGACGGGCCGCGTGCTCGCCGACTGAACGCACCCATTTTCATATCGACAAAATAAAACGGCCACCAGATCGGCGCGGGGGGCGCCGGTGTGGTGGCCGTCAAAGTCTGGCGCTACATGCGCCGATCGTCGGAGCCTATTGCCGCCGAAGCGGCAGCGGACTTAACGGCTCTTGCAGGGGCCGTTGTTCAGGGTGTCGTAATTGCCCTGGGCGTTGGGATATTCGATCAGCACCGGCGAGCCATCCGCCGAGCAGTTGTTGAAGCCGGCCCAGCGGCCGCCATCAGCGCAAGCCGACAGCATGAGCAAGGAGCCGAGGATCACCGCGCCGCGAATCAGCGGGGCGCTTTTCTTGTTGGGAGCTTTATCGACGGAGTTCATGGAGCGAGGCCTTTCATCAAGAATGTTGCGTCGAACGGCGCGCCGATTACAGCGCGCGGCCCGGAACGAAGGTGAGAGTGGAGGTCATGCTGCGGTCGACGAATTTATAGCCCGTGCCTTCCGGATAGACGCGCTGGCAATATTCCTCGGCGTCGTGGAAGTTCGTCCATTTGGTGCAGAACTGGCCATCGCTCAAGATGCGCCACTTGCCGGCTTCTATACCGGTGGGCAGACGTATCTCGGCGTTGCCGTCGGCGCTCGTGTAGATGATATAGCGAACTTGCGAGCCGCTCATCGGGCCGGAACCGGTGTTGCCGACGACAAGCTGCTGAATCTGCCCGGCGCTGAGCCCCGCTTGGGCCGGCACGATGACATCGGGACCGAGAGACGCCGGCTTTTGGGCGCAGGCGGCGAGCGCCAACATGGCGGCGCCGGCCAGCAGATATGTTTTCATTTGTAGCTCTCCGTGAAATTTCTTATGGGCCATTCCGGCCCGGTGGGGGACGCCAAAGGAATGACTGGTTTCATTCCGACAAACGCCGCCCAAAGCGCGTTGGTTCCTCCCCCTAAGATAAGATTCTTAGGCGGCGGCCCTGCTGACCTTCAAAATATGAGAGAAACCGCGCGAGTCAGGCCGATTCATCAGCCGAGATGCGGCGTGGCGCGGCGCCGTTCGCGGCCCATGAAGCTGCCGCCGGCGACCAGCTCGGTCGTCAGCAAGTCTTTCCATTTTTTCACCGGAGACCTGTGCCAAGCGACACTGCGAACCCCTCCGCTTGATGGCAGCAACGAAGCCGAATCTTCCGAGCCTTCATGCGGTGCGCCAAGGCGGATTCTGCGAAACGACCGTCTCAGCCGATATATTGGGCAAGGAATGCCAGTGTCCGCTCACGCGCCAGACGATGCGCGTCGGGGCGATAACGCGCCGGCCGTGTTTCATTATCGAAACCGTGCGGCGTGTCCGGGTAGGTGTAAACCGGGACGCCCGGCTGCAGCGCGCGGAAGGCGGCAACGCGCGCCGGCGGGAAGCTGGTGTCGGCGTCGCCGACATGGGCGATCACCGGGCAGCGCGGCGTTTCGGTAGCATAATCGGGCATGGCCGAGCCGTAATAGGCGACTGCGGCTTGATAATCGTAGCGGCACGCCGCCATCCAGGCGAGCGAGCCGCCCCAGCAGAAGCCGATGATGGCGACTTTCCCGGCCTTGGCGACGAAGCGCCGGCCGGCGTCGAGATCGAGCAGTGACTTGTCCCAATCCATCGACTTGTAGAGTTCATGCACGCGGTCACGGGCCGCCTCGTTGTAGTCGAGCACGCAATTGCGTTCGCGCCGGTCATAGAGCGCCGGCGTGATCGCGAGATAACCCTGGCCGGCATAGAAGGCGGTGACGCGCTTGAGATAGTCGGTGACGCCGTACATCTCCTGCGCAATGACGATGGCGCCCTTCGGCTGGCCCACCGGCGTCGCCAGCCAAGCGTCCAGCGCGAAGCCGTCCGCCGCGGTGAGGCGGATCATGTCTTGTTCGATTACGGCTATGCTCATGGCGTGACGCGCTTCTTCGCTTTGGTTCTGGCTTCGAGCGTCAAAATATAAAGCGTGCTGACGACGATGACGAGCGCGCCCGTGAGGCTCCACAGCCCGGGCACCTCACCGAACATGAGAAAGCCGAAGACGGCGGCATAGACGATGCGCAGATAATCGAATGGCAAGACAACCGTCGTGTCAGCCATCGAAACGCCGCGTGTGATGCAGGTCTGTCCGACAATGCCGAAGAACCCGACCAGCACCAGCCAGCCGAGTTCGGCAGGCGTCGGCGTCTGCCAGACCAGCAGCGCCGGCACCAGCGAGAAGATCGCGCCCCAGAAGGCGTAATAGAACATGATGACCGTGGTGCTCTCGGTCTTCGACAATTGCTTGATGGCAACGACGACCAGCGCGCCGAAGAAGGCACCCAATGCGCCGACCAGCACGCCAAGATCAAATGTCGCGGGCCCGCCGCCGAGGCCGAACGGCCGCGTCATGATGAGGATGCCGCTGAAGCCGACCAGCGTCGCCGTGCCGCGCTTGAAGCCCACGGTTTCGCCGAGGAAGGCCGCCGCCAGCAGAATCATGAACAGCGGCCGCGAGAATTGCAGCGCCATCGAATCGGCGAGCAGCAGATGGGTGATCGAATAGAAAAAACAGAAGTTGCCGAGGATGCCGATGCCGCCGCGCGTCATATGCATCATCGGGATGGTCGTGCGGCAGATCCCCCAGCCCTGCTTGAGCGCCAGCGGCAGGATGAACAGAAGGCCGACGAAGGAGCGGAAGAACAGGATCTGGAAACTGTCGAGGCGCGAGCCCAGAAACTTCACCAGGATCGCCATGCAGGTGAGCAACAGGGCGCCGACGGTGACATAGACCGCGCCGCGCACATTGCCGCTGAAGCCCGACCAATAGAGCGCGAGACGCGAGGCGAAACGGTTATTGCCGGAAAAAGAAATGTCGCCTGCTCCCACTGATCGGACGATTGCACTTCCTATCGTATGCGCCAAAGTCGCGCGCGGCAATTAGCCGCCGGGCGAGATTTAACCCTGTCGATCCAGGGCGAAGCTGTCCATATCCGCCCCATGTTCGCCGCGCAACAGCCGGTCGATGATGTCGGCAGCAATGGCGCTGAAGGTGATGCCATTGCCGCCATAGCCGAACGCGGCATAGCAATGGGCCATGCCGGGGACCCGACCAATCAACGGCAAGCCATCGTCGGTGACGCCGAATAAGCCCGACCAGGCATAGGCGATGTCCGTGCGGTCGAATTGGCGAAAGCGCGCGGCGAGCCGCCGCAGGATTTCCGCCGCCTTGGCCGGCATCAGGGCCTCACGCGCGGCCGCATCAACGATCTCTTCATCGGCGCCGCCCACCACCAGTCGGCCGTCGGCCATGCTGCGCAGATACAGGTAAGGATCGCTAGCCTCCCAGACCAAGCAGCGGTCCGGCCATAACGACTGTGGCAGCAAGGGATTGCTGGCAAGCGCCCAGGTCGAGAACAGACGATGGGACGGCGCCTTCACGAACTCCGGCATGTCATAGCCCGTCGCCAGCACCAGCGCGGCAGAGACGATCTGCGTGCCGCGATCGGTCGCGACGGCGACGCCGGAGACTGTCGCGTCATAGGCGACGGCCGTCATCGGCGATAACAATGCGGCGCCGCGCTGCTGGGCGAGAGTCATGAGGCCGCGCGCCAACGCCACCGGGTCAGCCTCGGCAGAACCGCCGCTGCGCAATGCGCCCTCGGCGCGAAATCCGCAGGACTCCACAGCTCCCGCTGCGAGGTAGCGGCTATCGAGCCCTGCCATCCGGCGCAGCCGTTCTTCTTCGCGCAAATCGGCGGGGTCGAGCTTATCGCCGGCAAGAAAGAGGCTGTCACGGGCGATGAAATCGCATGCGATGGCATATCTAGACACCAGCGCTGCGATGGCCTGCACGCCCTGAACGGAGCGCCGGTAAATGGAGGATGCGGTTTCAAAGCCAAGGCGATCTTCCAGGTCGCGCAGCGGCGTATCCAGTTCCCACAGCAGCAATGCCGTGCTGGCCGCTGTGCTCGCGCGTTCCGGCATGTGGCGATCGAGCACGACCACCCGCAAGCCGCGGCGCGTCAAACGCTCGGCAAGAAAGGCGCCAGTGATGCCGGCGCCGACGATGACGACATCGCAGGTGATATGCGCCGGATAATCGCGATCGGGCGCCGCGCCGTTCGCTTGCCACGGCGTTCGGCCCGATCGGAGATCATTGAGAGTTTTTAACGACGAATCGGCCATTCCACGCTCCTGCAGCCACAGGGCGTGGCGCAAGACTAACGTTGGACATTGAATTAGGTGCGATCGGTCGAAGCTGCTGGCGAGCTGTACGTGCCGGCCGTGGCGGCGGCCTCGGCCCGATAAGCGCGTTCGCCAGGTCGGCGCAGCCGTCCTGGCAGGGGCTCGGCCAAATCGGTAAATTCCCTGGAAATTAAGCCTGTCCAAGGCCTCAGCCAGCCGTTATATCCAGCCGCTATACCCGCGCCAGCCTATCCCCCAAATCGCCGAATAGCCCGTAATCCGCCGATGACCGACACGGCTCCCCTTTCCGTTCCGCTCGCCGCCAAGCTCGCGCAGGACCCTGCCGCGCCGCCCTATGCCCGGCGGCGCACCTTCGCCATCATTTCCCATCCGGACGCCGGCAAGACGACGCTGACCGAAAAGCTGCTGCTGTTCGGCGGCGCCATCCGCGCCGCCGGCCAAGTGCGCGCGCGCGGTGAAGCGCGCCGCACGCGCTCGGACTGGATGGCGATCGAGCGGGCGCGCGGCATCTCGGTCACCAGTTCGGTGATGACCTTCGAACGCGACGGATTGACCTTCAATCTGCTCGACACGCCGGGCCATGAAGACTTCAGCGAGGATACCTATCGCACGCTGACTGCCGTCGATTCGGCCGTGATGGTGATCGACGCCGCCAAGGGCATCGAAAGCCAGACGCGAAAATTGCTCGAAGTTTGCCGCTTGCGCGACTTGCCGATCATCACCTTCGTCAACAAGGTCGATCGCGAAGCGCGCGATCCCTTCGAACTGCTCGACGAGATCGCCGATACGCTGGCGCTCGACGTCTCGCCAATGGTTTGGCCGGTCGGCATGGGTGGCCTGTTCCACGGTGCCTACGACCTGCCCGGCAATCGCTTCCTGCGCACGGACCCGTCGCGCAACAACGCCTATGGCGACGCCATCGCTTGCAGCGGCATCGATGATCCCGCCCTGGCGCAATATGTGCCGGAAGGGCTGCTCGCCGAAGTCCGTGAGCAGGTTTCGCTCGCCCAGGCCGGCTATCCCGAATTCGACCCCGACGCATATCGCGCTGGCCACATGACGCCGGTGATCTTCGGTAGCGCCTTGAAGGATTTTTCGGTCGAGGAACTGCTCGCCTGCATCGGCGCCTGGGCGCCGTCGCCGCGCCCGCAACCGGCCGAACCGCGCGCCATCCTGCCGGAAGAAACCAAAGTGTCCGGCTTCGTGTTCAAGGTCCAGGCCAACATGGACCCCAACCATCGCGACCGCATCGCCTTCATGCGGCTCTGCGCCGGGCGCTTCAAGCGCGGCATGAAAGTGCGCCAGGTCCGCACCGACAAGACCATGGCGGTGCAGAACCCGATCTTCTTCTTCGCGCAGGAACGCGAACTGGCCGAAGAAGCTTGGCCGGGCGACATCATCGGCATTCCGAACCATGGCACGCTGCGCGTCGGCGACACCTTGACCGAAGGCGAGACCTTGCGCGTGACGGGGCTGCCGAACTTCGCGCCGGAAATCCTGCGCCGCGCCCGCCTCGAAGATCCGCTGAAATCCAAGCAGATGCGCGGCGCGCTCGCCGACCTCGCCGAAGAGGGCATCGCGCAGGTGTTTCGCCCCGTGCTTGGCTCGGACTGGGTGGTTGGCGTCGTCGGCGCCTTGCAGCTCGAAGTGCTCGCCTCGCGCATTGCTGCCGAATATAAAGTGAGTGTGCGCTTCGAGGATGCCGGCTTCGAGCAAGCTCGCTGGATCAGCGGCGAGAAAGCGGAGATCGAATCCTTCACCGCGCGCAATCGCGGCCAATGCGCGGAGGATCGCGACGGCGCCTTGGTCTATCTGGCGCGCAACAGCTGGGACCTCAACCGCACGATGCAGGATTTCCCCAAGTTGAGTTTCGCGGCGACCCGCGAGATTTCTTAAAGCGCGGCGAGAATCTTCTGCGGCGCGTCGATCCGCGCCAGCAGGTTGTGGCGCATTAACGCCGCCACCAGTTCCGAATCGTCGATCATCACCCGCTCGCGGTAAAATCGCCGCGCCTGTTCGACATCGCCGGTCATCACCGCGTCACGCGCTTGCAAGTGAAACGGGCCGATCGAAGCGACGATGTCGTACTTGTTCCACCATTGATCGGCGAAGTGTCCGAGCGTTTGGTATTTTTGCCAGAAGGCCTCGAACCCACAACAGGCGTAGTGCAAAATGAACTGCTGCGGACTCTGCGCTGATGCGTATTTTCCGGGCCGGACGAAGCTATGCACACCCTTCGGCAGCATGCCTTCTGCGTTCAACCGTACCGCCGATTTTCCGTTGTCGTAGAAGTGAAAGAAGTTCGGCGCCAGTTGACCGCTGCGGTCAATTAACGCTTTGGCATCCGCTGAGGGCGGCGCCCGAAGCAACTTCGGTTTTTTGAACAAGGTGACAGCGCGAAAGAAATCGCCGGTCTCTTCCGTTTCCGGCACCGCTTCGAAATTGGCGTAGCTCACCGTTTCGATCGGGGTGGTTTCCAGCCAGGCGAAATGCGCCGCTGCGTCGCCGTCCGGCGCATAAAACAGCTCGTCGGCGTCGATGTGCAGCAGCCATTTGAGGCCTTTGGCGCGGGCCAAATTCATGGCGTGCTGGACGTTGAGCACCTGCCGCGCCATGACCTCCCGCTCTGTATGGGCCGCATTCTCATCATAGCGCGACAGCTTGCTCCAGGCCTCGCGTAGCGCGCCATCGCGGGGAATGGCTGTGACATGCGGCTGCGCCCTCGCCCAGCCCAGAGACGGATCGGCTGGATCGTCAAAGAACAAGAAAATATGATCGAAGCCGATGGCGCGGTGATAGGCGACGAACGATTCGATGACAGCCGCCGAATCGCGCAAGGTGGTGACGATGGCAGCGTGGGACGTCATGAGTCGAAGCCGAAGAGGAATTGCATGTTGGTTGATGTATATCTTGCCCAGCGGCGCCTGGTCTAGCGCTCGGCGCTACGGCAGCATATTGGCGGCGCGCAGATAACGTTCGGCGCCGCGATGCAGTGGCGCTGTCAGGCCGGCCTTGGTCGTCTCGATTTTATCCAAGTCCGCCAAGGCGGGATGCGACGCTTTGAGCTTGTCGAAGCTTTCGTAAATCGCGCGCGTCATTTGATAGACGTTCTCTTCGCTTTCGCGCGTCGTCGTCACCAAGGTCGCGAGCAGGCCGACGGAAGGGATATCACGACTTTGATCGGGATAGCTGTTGGCTGGGATCTTCGTCGAACTGTAATAAGGATTCTGCCGGACGAAGCGATCCACCAGCTCTCCGTCAATGGCCAGGATTATCGTACTGCAGGCCTTTAACGCCTCGCCGATCGCCGCGTTAGGATGGCCGGCAAGATAGACGAGCGCATCCGTTGACCCTTCGCACAAGGCGCGAGCTTGCTCTTCGGCGGCATATTGCGTCGCGATGACCATGCGCTCGATTTGTTGGCCTAGGCTTTCAAACAGCAGGCGAACTGTTTCGCGTTGGCCCGAACCTGGCGCGCCGAGATTGACGCGCCTACCTTGCAAATCGGCGAATGTGCGGATTTTTGCATCTTGCCGCACGACGATGCTCAGGCTTTCGCCATGGAGGGAAAGAATCGAGCGCAAAGCCGGAAAGGACAGCATCGGCTGCGGCGCACCGGCACCGCGCACGGCGAAATACTGCCAGTCGGACTGCACGATGCCATATTCGACCTCGCCGCGACGCAAGGCCTCGATGTTATAGAACGAGCCGGCTGTGGTGCGGGCGCTACAACGGATGCCATGATCCGATCGACCGGCGTTGAGCAGAGCGCAGATCGCTTGCCCGACCGGATAATGCACGCCGGTTTCGCGGCCCGTGCCGATCACCACGAAGCGGTCGTTGACAGACTGCGGGGCGGGCTCTTGCATCACGCTGAACAGCGCGTACCCCGCCACCGCGATGACGACGAGGCCAAAGAGAAGTTTTTTCAACAATCCGTCCCCTGCGCGTGATTGCGCCGGGCACGATAGGCCATAGGGCGGTCGAGTGCGAGGGTTGCGCCCGAGCTGCCTTGAAACGAAAACGGGGCGCCACCGGCCTCCCCCAAGGTCGGTGGCGCCCCGCTCATTTCCCGCTGGCGGGAAAAGCTGGCGACCTGGACCAACGATCCAGGCGATGCGCCGTAATTCTCTCTATCCGAAGCAAACCCTATGCCAGCCGGGATATGGGCGGATATCGATGAAAAGCCGGCGCTTCGTAACGGGTTCAAGGAGGCGCTGCAATTAAAGCGGCTAGGTCTGACTTTCTTGCAGGCAATCGCCCTTGTATCGGGATCGCCGGATAACAATTATGGAAAAAGGACAGACAGGAATGCCGTAGACAATATAAAGACTGGTATATATATTTATATAGTTTTCCTGTCTGATGACTGGTCAGGACAAAGAATGGAGGACTGTGATGAAGTCCGATGATCGTGCGCCACTTCCCCAGGCGCCTACCGAACCCGAAGCCCCTGTGGCCCTCAACCGCCGCCAAGCCTTGGCGCGCCTGGGCTTGGCCGCGGGTACCGCCTATGCCGCGCCGACCCTGCTGTCCTTAACCGAAGCGAAGGCCCAGGGCGGCCCGCCGTGGGGCCGGCCGTCGCGTCCAACCGAACCGACAGAACCAAAAAAGAAAAGCTGACGCCGGGACGGGCGATGCGCGTCCAATTTCAAGGCATCCCGCGCCCCATCGCCTTTGACGATTGCGTCGATCTGCTCGACCGCCTGGCCGCCATCAGCCAAGGATGGCGCTGGCAAGTCACGCAAGATGCCAGCGCCCCCATCATCTCCGTGGCCGCTGATAAGGCTGGCTGGCGAATCGTCTCGCAATGGACGCCAACTCCGGCCGTCTACGACAATCCGGCGGACATCCTCTGCGCCCTGCTCGCCGATCTGGTGCTCGCTTATGTCGAGGCCGACTCGCGCCTGTTGTGTCTGCATGCCGGCGCCGTCGCCATCGGACAAGGTCCGGCAGCCCCTTTGTTCGTCTTTCCCGCTGAAAGCCAAGCTGGCAAAAGCACATTGACCGCCGCCCTCGCCACCGCCGGCGGACGGATTTACAGCGACGACGTGCTGCCAATCGATCTGAGCAGTCCGACCGCTAACGCCGTCGCCATCGGCCTGGCACCGCGCCCGCGCCTGCCGCTGCCGGACGCGCTGGGAGACCATCGGCGCGACGCCTTGCTCCACCGTATGGCCTCGCGCAATTCCCGCTATGGCTATGTCGCCCTCACGGGCGAACAGTTGGCGCCACTCGGCGAACGGCGCCCCATCACAGCTTTCGTGCGCCTCGAACGCGCCACTGGTCCTGCCGCTCTGACCACGGCATCGCGCAGCGAAATCATCAAACTCCTACTGCAGCAGAATTTCGGCGCGCGGCCGCCGGCCGCCGAGATGGTCGAGCGCTTCGCCGCGCTGACCGCCGCCGCGCACTGCTGGCGCTTAAGCTACAACGATATCGACGAAGCCATCGCTCTCCTCATGGCGCAAGCGCGTGGCGCCAATAGCATCAGCCATAGGCTTAGCGCATGACGGACCTGTGGTGCCGCCGCTCTGGCGTAAAGGAAACGCCGGTCGATACCGATCTTTTTGTCGTGCTGCCTGAGAGTGGCGAGATTTATCATCTCAATGCCATCGCGGCCGCGCTGTGGCGCCTTCTCGCCGAACAGAGCAGCGCCGAAGCCGCCGGCGACGCCTTGGCCCTCGCCTACCCCGATGTGCCGCGTGAGGCCATCGACGCCGACGTGCAACGCTTCATCGCCGAGTTGCACCAACGCGCCTTAATCGAGAAAATCTAGAGCTCCGGCACGCCGCTCCACGGCCGCACCAATCCGCGCAAGCGCCGCGCCGTGCGCCAGGCCGCAACCTGTGGCCCGCCGGTAAGCAGCCATTCACGCCGCTGCAACGCCCATTTTCCCGACGGCGCGGCAAACAGATCGGCAAGTTCGCCGATCACCCTGGTCAATTCCCACCCGGCGAGGCCGCGGAAAGGACGTTGCAAATCCGCCGGGATTGCTTCCGCCGACAAGCCCAAGCCGTGCAAAACTTGCACCGCCAAGCGCAGGATGCGGCGATTACCGCCCGCCTCAGCCAGCGCCGCGAGCGCCGGCCAATCCGGCGGCTGATCCATCCGCGTCATCATCACCGCCATATCGACGACACTCCGCACGGCGCTGGGGTCATATTTGTCGCGCGCCGCGTGGCTCATCGCCATCAGCAACACATGCGTATCGCACGGAATGCGCAGCGCCATCGCCGCATCGGTCACCGCGCGCGCCGCGCTAAATACGTCCGACGTCGACAGCGAGCGGTGCAGCGGAAAATCGTCGGGATGCACATGCAGATCGAACGACAGCTGACGGTCCGGCGCGACGAAGGGATGAAAACTCGCGTCGCTGATCAGGCCCCAGACCTGCGCTCCCTGCGCCAAGCGAAAGACGAAGCCCTGCACACGCAAAAACCGCACGAGCGGCGCGAGATCGGCTTGCCGCACGAGAAGGTCGACATCGCCCAGCCCGCGCAATTCCGCTTCGGGATAAATCGCCAGACCGGTGGCGAAGCCCTTGAGCGGCAAAACCTCAATGCCGGCGGCGGCGATGGCAGCGAGCCAACGCCGCGTCTCGGCCCGCAGATAGCGGGTTTGCAATCGATCGCGAAGCACATCTTGCGGAGCGACGGCCATGTGGCCCGGCGGCACAACCGGCTGAAGCAGCCAGTCTGCCGTCGCCGGTGACGACAGCATGGCGAGCCGCGCCATCGCCGGCTGCAAGCGCGCGGCATCTGCTGCGCTCATCACCTGCGCCGGGTTCAGCAAAAAATGCCAGAGATGGGGGAGAGCGCTTGCCATAAGTGGCTGGCCCGGCCGGGGTCTTAACGCGCCATGCGCGAGATCGTCGCCGTGGTGCTTTGGCCGGGGACCAATTCGGCGAGCACGACCTTGCCACCATATGATTGCACGAAGGCGCCACCGACGACGTCCTTCAACGCATAGTCGGCGCCTTTGACGAGAACATCGGGCTTGAGCGCCTCGATCAGCGAGATCGGCGTGTCATCGGCGAATAGCACGACGAGATCCACCGTGGCGAGCGAGCCGAGCATCACGGCGCGGGCGGCTTCCGACTGAATCGGCCGCGTCTCGCCTTTCAGCCGCTTGACCGAGGCGTCGCTGTTGAGGCCGATCACCAACCGGTCGCAGGCGGCGCGCGCCTGTTCGAGCAGATGGACATGGCCGGGATGCAAGAGATCGAAGCAGCCGTTGGTGAAGCCGACGCGCAGGCCTTGGCGGCGCCAGCGGGCGACATGATCGAGCGCGGCATCGAGACCGGCGAGCTTGCGTTCGCCGCGCATCAAATCGCCGGCATGCAGCGCGTCGGCGATTTCGGCGCGGCGCGCGACGGCTGTGCCGACCTTGCCGACGACAATGCCGGCGGCGACATTGGCGAGCCGAGCGGCGTCGAGCAGCGATACGCCGGCGGCGAGCGCGGCGGCGACCGTGGCAACCACCGTGTCGCCGGCGCCCGAGACATCGAACACTTCGCGCGCTTCGGCCGGCAGATGGTGCACGTCGGCCGCGCCGATCAAGCTCATGCCGTCGGCGCTGCGCGTCGCCAACACGTAATCGATGCCGCAATCGCCGATCAACTTGCGGGCGGCGGCGATGATGGCGTCATCGCTGTCGGTCGCCATGCCGGTCGCGGCCTGCAATTCCTTGCGGTTCGGCGTCACCACCGTGGCGCCGCCATAGCGCGTAAAATCCGTGCCCTTGGGATCGACGACGACTGGCACACCGGCCTTGCGCGCCGCGGCGATCAGTTCGGCGGCGCCGTTCGGCGCCAGCACGCCCTTGCCGTAATCCGACAACACCAGGGCACCGGCTTTGCCGAGCAGCCCATGGACGCCCTGGGCAATTTGCGTCTGCAACGCTTGCGGAACACCGAAGGGGCGTTCACGATCAGCGCGCAGCATCTGCTGGTGGCCGGCGATGTAGCGAGTCTTAACCGTAGTGAAGTGCCCGCCGAGAACCTCAAGAATCGGCTTGATGCCAGCTTCAGCCGCAAGCATCGAACTTAGTTCTCGGCCTGCAGCATCGTCACCGATCAAAGACACAAAATCGACGACTGCACCGAGCGAAGCTACGTTGCGCGCCACATTGCCGGCACCGCCGGCCATCGCCGTCTCGCGCGTCTCGCGCAGCACCGGGATTGGCGCTTCCGGCGAGATGCGCTCAACCTCGCCATAGATGAAGCGGTCGAGCATGGCGTCGCCGACGACGACGACGCGCGCCGCGCTCAAGCGTTCGAGCGCTTGCGCCAGGGCCGAGGCGTCGTTGAGGGGGCTTGCCGTCATGTAATCCTGCTGGGCCTATTGGGCGGCGACGCCGCGCGCGTCGCCCGCGGCCACATGGTCGAGATACCAACGATAGGTCTTGGCGATGCCGTCGCGCAACGGGGTTCGCGCCGTCCAGCCCGCCGCCGTCAGGCGCGACACGTCGAGCAGCTTGCGCGGCGTGCCATCCGGCTTGGAGGCATCGAAGGCCAACTCGCCCTTGTAGCCGACGATCTCGGCGATCAGGTGGGCGAGATCGGCGATCGGGATGTCCTCGCCGACGCCGACATTGACGATGTCGCCCGAGGAATAGCCGTTCATCAGGAACAGGCAGGCATCCGCCATGTCGTCGACATGCAGGAACTCGCGGCGCGGCGTGCCGCTACCCCACACCGCCACGCTCGGCGCGCCGGCGAGCTTCGCCTCGTGCATCTTGCGCATCAGCGCCGGCAACACATGCGAGCTGGTGAGATCGAAATTGTCGTTCGGTCCGTAGAGATTGGTCGGCATCAAGCTGATCGCATCGAAGCCGAACTGCTTGCGATAGGCCTGGCACATGGCAATGCCGGCGATCTTGGCGATGGCGTAGGATTCATTGGTCGGCTCGAGCGGGCCGGTCAGCAGGCTGTCCTCGCGGATCGGCTGCGCGGCGAATTTCGGATAGATGCAGGACGAGCCGAGAAACAGCAGCTTCTGCGCACCGAAGCGGTGAGCGGCGTCGATGACATTGGTCTGAATCTGCAAGTTTACGCGCAGGAAATCGGCGCCGAAGCTGTTGTTGGCGACGATGCCGCCGACGCGCGCCGCCGCCATGAAGACATGGCTCGGCCGCTCGCTTTTGAAAAAGGCATCGACGTTGGGCGCGTCGGTCAGGTCAAGTTCGGCACGGCTGCGGACGACGACATTGGCGAAGCCATCGGCCTGCAAGCGGCGGAGAATCGCCGAACCGACCAAGCCGCGGTGGCCGGCGAGGAAAATGCGGCTGGTCTTGTCCATCTCAGAGCCGCCCTCGATGCATGGCCGCGACCGTTCGCTTAGCTTTGCTTAAGCTGGCGCAGGCCGATCTCATGACCGGCGGCCTTCAGGGTCGCTTCCTGCTTGGCCAATTCCATGTCGTGATCGACCATCATCTTGACGAGAGTCGGAAAGTCGACCTTCGGCGCCCAGTCGAGCTGCTTGCGCGCCTTGCTCGAATCGCCGCACAGAGCGTCCACTTCGGTCGGGCGGAAATAGCGCTCGTCGATCTCGACGTATTTTTCCCAATCGAGCTCGGCCAGCTTGAAGGCCATATGGGCGAATTCCTTGACCGAATGCATCTCGCCGGTCGAGACGACAAAATCGTCCGCCTCGTCCTCTTGCAGCATCAGCCACATCGCTTCGACATAATCGCCAGCGAAGCCCCAGTCGCGCTTGGCGTCGAGGTTGCCGAGATAGAGCTTGTCCTGCAGGCCGAGCTTGATGCGGCCGACGGCGCGCGTGATCTTGCGCGTGACGAAGGTTTCGCCGCGCATCGGCGACTCGTGGTTGAACAGGATGCCGTTGCTGATGAACATGCCGTAGGCTTCGCGGTAGTTCACGCCGAGCCAATGGGCGGCCAGCTTGCTGACGGCATAGGGGCTGCGCGGATGGAACGGCGTCGTCTCAGTCTGCGGCGGCTTCGAGGCGCCGTACATTTCCGACGAGCCGGCCTGATAGACCTTCACCTGCAGATCCGACACTTCGATGTAGTCGCGCAGTGCTTCGAGCAGGCGCAGGGCGCCCATATAGACCACGTCGGCGGTATATTCCGGCTGTTCGAACGACACTTTGACGTGCGATTGCGCGCCGAGGTTATAGACCTCGTCGGGCTGCACCTTTTCGATGATGCGGCGCAGGCTGGTGCCGTCGGTCATGTCGCCGTAATGCAGCAGCAACTTGGCCTTCGGATCGTGCGGATCCTTATAGAGATTGTCGATGCGATCCGTATTGAAGGTACTGGCGCGGCGGATGATGCCGTGGACCGTGTAGCCCTTGCGCAGCAGGAAATCGGCAAGATAGGCGCCGTCCTGGCCGGTGATGCCGGTAATCAAAGCCTTCTTCATCGCATCCTCACTGTCGCCGCCCGCCCGGGCCGGCTCCGATACTTAAGCCATTTGGCCGAGTTATACACCACATCGAATGGCACTGCAGCCCGCATTATCGGGCTTAGGTGTTGTTTCTAAAGGCTTTTCCGCCTCACTTAAAGAGAAAGGCCCGACACCATCTCTGGCGTCGGGCCTTCCAGCCTCTGGCGTTGCCGCCGTTAGAGGATGAAGTGTGTCGCGTTCAGGTCGTCGTCGTTGATGCCGACCAGAGTGATGGTCACGCCACCCGGCAGGGTCACGACCGCATCCGAACCATTCATCGCAAAATTGGCCTGAATTTCGCTAAAATCAGCGATATCGAACACGGAAACATCGATCTGGTCGTTCGCGACCTCGAAGTTGAACACCGTGTCTTCCCCGCCATTCAGCGTCGCCACAACGGTATCGACATCGCCATCGGCGGCGCCGAGATCGAGGATGTCGTTGCCCATGCCGCCGATCAGCGTGTCCTGGCCGTCGCCGCCGAAGATCGTGTCGGCCAGGTCGCTGCCCGTCACCGTGTCGTCGCCGTTGCCGGCATCGAACGCATGGCCCAGGTCCGCCCCGCGGGCCGCGTGAAACTCATCAACCATCCCGAAGGCGGCCGCGTCACCGCGCTGCATGTGAAGGAAGGCGACACCGTCAAAACCGGCGACGTGCTCGTCGAACTCGATCCCGACGTGCTGCGCGAAGACGTCAGCCGCCTGCAAAAAGACCGCGCCGATCTGATCGGCCAGGTCGCCCGCCTCGAAGCCGAAGCGCTCGAAGATGAGCCGATCTTCCCCGAAGACATTCATCGCGACTGGCCGCAGGTGATCGAGCAGCAGCTGCGTCAATTGAATGCCCGGCGCGAAGCCGTCGAGCAGCGTCGCCAAGCGGCGCTCAATGTCGTCACCCAGCGCGAGACCGAGGTCGGCGCGCTCAAGAAAGACATCGAGGCCAAGCAGAAGAGCCAGAAGATCCTCGCCGAACAGGAAGGTGCCGTTGGCAGCCTTGCCGGCGAAGGCTACTTCCCGCGCCTGCAGTACCTGACGATCCAGCGGCAGCTCAACGATCTCAGCGGCCAGGTCGTGCAATCGCAAGAGCAATTGCGCGTCGCTACCTCGGCGCTCGCCGAGGCGCGCAACCGCCTGACCAGCGTGACCTCCGAGAACCTCGCGCAAGTCCTGTCCGACCTGTCGGATGCCAAGGCCAAGCTCAACACCACCGAATCGGGCCTGGCGCAGCAGAACTCGCGGCGTATCAATCTCGCCATCAAGTCACCCGATAATGGCATCGTGCAAAACCTTGCGGTCTTCGCCGTCGGCCAGTCGATCGCGCCGAACGAGCCGATGATGCGCATCGTGCCGGTCGACGAGCATCTGATCTTGGAAGCCCGCGTGTCGAACAACGACATCGGCTACATCCATGTCGGCATGCCGGCGATCGTCAAGATCCAGACCTATGACTTCGCCAAGTTCGGCTATCTCAACGGCACCGTGCAGCAGATCGCCGCCGATGCCAGCATCGAACAGCAGGGCCAGCCGCCGACCTTCGTCGTCCAGGTCGTCACCGAGAAGAACTATCTCGGTGACAAGCCTGGCGTGCATGTCGTCTACCCAGGCATGCTCGGGCAGGTCGACATGCTGATCGACAAGCGCTCCATCCTCGCCTATCTCACCGACCGCGTGCGCCGTACGACGGAAAGCTCGTTCCGCGAGAGATAAGCCGCTTGGCGGAGCCCCGGGTCCGTCTTACATAAAGCCATGCTCGAGTCCCCCGAACTTCCCGTGATCCGCGTGCGCGGCCTGACCAAGCGCTACAAGGATGTCACTGCCGTGGATGGCATCGATTTCGATGTCGCCGTCGGCACGACCTTCGCGCTGCTTGGCGCCAACGGCGCCGGCAAGACCACCACCATCTCCATGCTGCTCGGCGTGCTGCTGCCGACCGCCGGCAGCATCGAACTGCTCGGCGAGGACATGCTGCGTCACCGTCACCGCGTGCTGGCGCGCATCAATTTCTCTTCGCCCTATGTCGACCTGCCGCGCCGCCTGACCGTGCGCGAAGTGCTGAAGGTCTACGGCGGGCTCTACGATCTGCCGAACCTCAACGCGCGCATCGCCGAAGTCTGCGAGGAATTGCAGGCCAGCGATTTTCTCAAGCGCCCGCTCGGCGATCTCTCGGCCGGCCAACGTTCGCGGGTTGCCTTGGCGAAGGCTTTGCTCAATCGCCCCGAGATTTTGTTGCTCGACGAGCCGACCGCCTCGCTCGATCCCGACACCGCCGATTGGATCCGCAGCTATCTGATGGACTATCAGGCGCGGACCGGCGCCGCCATCCTGCTCGCGTCCCACAATATGGCCGAGGTTGAGCGCATGGCCGCCGATGTCGCCATCATGCGCGCCGGCACCATCGTCGATCGCGGATCACCGCAATCCTTGTTGGCGCGCTATGGCCGCGACGATCTGGAAGACGTGTTCTTGCATATCGCCCGCAATGGCGACGTCGCACCGGAGGCGGCGCAATGAGCATGACCCGCCTGCCCAGCCTCGCACCCAGGCCGCGCGCCTTTTCGCTACGTCGCATCGGCGCCATGGTGATGCGCCATGTCTATGTACTGCGCACCTCATGGCCGCGCCTGTTCGAGCTGGCCTATTGGCCGACGCTGCAAATGGTGCTGTGGGGCTTCATCAACCAGTTCCTCGCCACCAATTCCTCTTGGGTGGCGCAGGCGTCGGGCGTGCTGATCGCTGCCGTCATTTTGTGGGACGTGCTGTTTCGCGGCCAGCTCGGCGTCTCGGTCTCGTTCCTCGAGGAAATTTGGTCGCGCAATCTGGCGAGCCTGTTCGTCAGCCCGCTGCGCCCTTATGAGATGATCGTCTCGCTCATGGTGATGAGCCTGATCCGCACCTTGATCGGCGTGGTCCCGGCGTCGCTATTGGCAATCCTGCTCTACAATTATTCGATCTACACGCTCGGCCTGCCGCTGCTCGCCTTCTTCGCCAATCTGATGATCATGGGCTGGGCGGCCGGCTTGATGATCTCGGCGCTGATCTTGCGCTTCGGCCTCGGAGCCGAAAGCCTGGCCTGGATCGTGATCTTCGCGCTGGCGCCGGTCTCGGGCATTTACTACCCGGTGGCCAGCCTGCCGGCCTGGCTGCAGCCGCTGTCCTGGGCCTTGCCGTCGGCCCATGTGTTCGAAGGCATGCGTGCGGTGATGTTCGATGGCGTCTTTCGCCTCGATCATCTCGCCGCCGCCATCGGATTGAATATCGTCTATCTCGCCATCGGCGCGGCGCTGTTTCTCTACAGCTTCCACGTCGCGCGCCAGCGCGGCCTGTTGATGAAGCTCGGCGAGTAGCTACGCGCTCACGCCGCCAAAGGCGGCTATTCGGATTTCGTGCTGACGCTCGCCTCAGCGAACGTTGCCATGCCGGTGTGGCAGGCGACGGCAGCCTTGAGCAGCGCCACGGCAAGCGCCGCCCCCGACGCTTCGCCGAGCCGCATGCCGAGATCGAGCAGCGGTTGCTTGCCGATCGCCGCGAGCAACCGTTTGTGGCCCGGCTCGGCCGAGCAATGGGCGACCATGCAATGGTCGAGCAGATCGGGCGAAACCTGATAAAGCACGGCGGCCGCCGTGGTCGCCGCGTAACCGTCGAGCAGCACCGGAATGCGCGCGAGACGCGCCGCCAGCACGGCACCGGCGATGGCAGCGAATTCCTGGCCACCGAGGCATTGCAGAATTTTCAGCGGATTGCCGCGCGCCGAGTCATGCCGAGCGACGCCGGCCGCGACCACGGCCTGCTTGCGCGCCAACTGCTCGCCGGCGACGCCGGTGCCGGGACCGGTCCAATCTTGCGCCGTGCCGCCGAACATCGCCAGGCAGAGCGCGGCGGCTGAGGTCGTGTTGGCGATGCCCATCTCGCCGAGACACAGCACGTCGATGCCGGGTTCCACCGCCATCATGCCGTAGGCCATGGCGCGCACGCAGTCCTGCTCGGACATGGCGGGCGTTGCGGTGAAGTCGGCGGTCGGCGTCTCCAGCGTCATCTCGAAAACGCGGAGATCCGCGTCGATCATCTGGCAGAGCTGGTTCACCGCAGCGCCGCCATCGATGAAATTGGCGACCATTTGCGCCGTCACTTCGGCGGGATAGGCCGACACGCCGCGCGCGGCGACGCCGTGATTGGCGGCAAAGACGCAGACGCGTGGATGTTCTGCGCGTGGCGGATGACGGCCCTGCCAGCCGGCGAGCCATTCGCTGATCTCTTCCAGGCGGCCGAGCGAACCGGCCGGTTTGGTCAACTGGGCTTCGCGCGCCCGGGTTTTGGCGATGGCGTCGGCATCGGCCGTCGGCAGGCGCGTCAGCAGGCCGCGGATTTCCTCGAAGGTCGAAGGAGGGGCAGAGGACGAAGTCGGTTCGGATGCCATGCGGAGATCATATGAAATGGGGGCTGGCGGCCGTCTGGCATCGCCGGGGCAACTGTCTTATAACCGTTCGGACGATCCGCAAAGCCCGATCGTTTCTGTCAGGAAAGCCGCGCCGTTCCATGTCCGATCTGCCGCCGCCACCGCCCCATTCTCCGTCCGAGACGCCCGCGCCAGGTCCCGAGAAGACCAACAAGGATACGGCGACCCATATCCTGACCGGCTGGTGGCACGATCTGATCGTCGCCCTGAGCTTCCTCACCATTCTGCCGGTGCGGCCCAAACTGCCCGCAGGGCAGGATGCCCGCGCCGCCCTGCGCTACGGCGCGCGCGCCTTTCCGCTCGCCGGCCTGATCGTCGGCGCCGTCGGCGCACTGGCTTATGCCGTCTGCAGCGCCCTCAAACTGCCGCCGGAAGCCGCCGCCTTCATCGCCATCGGCGCGATGATCTTCTTCACCGGCGCGTTGCACGAGGACGGCCTCGCCGATCTCGCCGATGGCGCCGGTTCGCACAAGGATAAGGAGACCCGCCTGCGCATCATGCGCGATTCGCGCATCGGCACCTTCGGCACGCTCGCCTTGATCATCGTCGTCGGCATCAAGACCGGCAGCATCACCTCGCTCGGTTGGTCCGATCATGTGGCGACCATGCTGCTCGGCTCGGCCGCCGCCTCCCGCGCCTTTCTGCCGGCGCTGATGCGCTTCATCCCGCCGGCGCGCAACGACGGCCTCGCCGTACAAGCGGGCCGCCCGGAAGAAAACCAGGTGGTGCTCGCCGCCCTGCTCGGCGCCGCGCTGTCGCTGCTGTTCCTCGGCCCCGCCGCCGGCCTTGTCGCCTTCGCGGTGGGTGCCGGCACCGCCGCCTTCATCGGCTGGTTCGCCAAGCGCCGCATCGGTGGCCTAACCGGCGACGTGCTCGGCGCGGCGCAACAGATGAGCGAAGCGGCGATGATGCTCGTCGTCGTGGCCCTAGCTTGATGTTGGACGCATAATGGCCGAGCCAATCGTCACCACGCGCTGGTGGTGGATACGCCACGCGCCGGTCGATAATCCCCAGCGCCGCCTTTATGGCCAAGAGGATTTGCCGGCGCGCTGCGAGGGCAACGAATGTTTCGCGCCGCTCGCCGCCGTCTTGCCGCCGCATGCGATCTGGCTCACCAGCCATCTGCAGCGCACGAAGCAGACCGCTGAGGCGGTGATCCCGCATCTTGTCAATCACGCGCCGCCGGAGTTCATCGTCGAGCCGGATATCGCCGAACAGCATTTCGGCAAATGGCAGGGCATGACCTACATGCAGCTGCAGAACCATCTCGGCGACAGCTTCGCCGACTTCATTCGCAACCCCGCCAGGGAACGACCGCCGGAAGGCGAGAGCTTCGCCGATGTGATCAAGCGCGTCGGCCGCGTCGTCGACCGCGTCAACCACCAGCATGCCGGGCGCGATATCATCGCCTTTGCGCATGGCGGCTCGATCCGCGCCGCCCTCGCCCACACGCTCGGCCTGGACCCGGATGCCGCCTTGTCGTTCCAAATCGACAACGTGACCCTGACGCGCCTCGACCATGTGCTGACCCACGACGGCGGCCCGGCCCCCGGCGCCATGCGCCCCTGGCGCATCAATCTGGTCAACTGGCTGCCGCGCTGAACCTTTCGGGAACAGCTATTCAACGGTTGGCAGACTCGCGCCCCGAACCCTCCCATGCTACGGTCCCGCCCGTGATGCGACAGGGAAGTCCGGTGAGGCCGCAAGGCCGAGGCCGGCGCTGCCCCCGCAACTGTAAGCGGCTTTTCTCGGATCAATTTAGCCACTGACGCCAACCTTTCAAACGGGGCGTTGGGAAGGCGATCCGACTTCACGACCGCGAGCCAGGAGACCTCCGCGTCACGCTTGAGGCAACCCAGTTCCTCGGAGGGAGGATCGCCGTGACGTCATCCGTGTCTTCGCACGCAACCCGTGTGCCTGCGCAACATCCATCGAGCCAGCAGACGGCCTATCTGCCCGTCTTGCCCCGCATCACGCTGGTGATCGGCGGCGCCCGCTCGGGCAAGAGCGCCTATGCCGAAACCATGATCGCCGAAGCCTCGCGCACCAATGGCCCGCGGCCGCTTTACATCGCCACGGCGGAAGCGCGCGATCCGGAAATGCGCGAACGCATCTCGCTTCATCGCGAGCGCCGCGGCGGCTTGTGGGAAACGGTGGAAGAGCCGCTGCATCTCGCCGGCGCGCTGGTCGCCGGCGGCGGCCGCGCCGTGCTGGTCGACTGCCTGACCCTGTGGCTGACCAACCATCTGCTGGCGGGCCGCGATATCGCCGCCGAACGCGAGCGCTTGATCGCCACGCTCAACGCCTTGAACGGCCCAGTGGCGCTGATCGCCAACGAAGTCGGGCTCGGGATCGTGCCCGACAACGCGCTGGCACGGGCCTTTCGCGACGAAGCGGGCCTGCTCAACCAAGCGGTGGCGCGCGCCGCCAACCGCGTCGTCTTCATGGCCGCTGGCCTGCCGCTCGTTATGAAGGACGCGGTCATGAAGGACGATAGCCGGAGAAACGATCTATGAAGCGCATCCCCGCCACCGTCGTCACCGGCTTTCTCGGCGCCGGCAAGACCAGTCTGATGAGCCATGCGGTGAACGCCGCCAAGGGCCGCCGCTTGGCGCTCATCGTTAACGAGTTCGGCGAGACCGGCGTCGATGGCGGCATTCTCTCCGCCTGCGGCTTCGAAGGCTGCCGCGACGAGGACATCATCGAGCTGGCCAACGGCTGCATCTGCTGCACGGTGGCTGATGATTTTCTGCCGACCATAGAGACGCTGCTCGGTCGCGCCGAGCCGCCCGACGGCATTCTGATCGAGACCAGCGGCCTGGCGCTTCCCAAGCCACTGGTCAAAGCCTTCACTTGGCCGGAGATCAAATCGCGCGTGACGGTGGATGGCGTGATCGCCGTGATCGACGCGCGCGCCGTGCTCGACGGCCGCTTCGCCGACGATCCGGCGAAGGTCGCGGCGCAGGCCGCCGCCGATCCCAGCCTCGATCACGACAATCCGCTCGAAGAGGTGTTCGAGGACCAGCTGGTCTGCGCCGACCTCGTCATCCTCAACAAAAGCGATCTCTTGACCGCCGCCGAGCTCGCCACCGTCGAGGCCGAATTGCGCAGCCGCCTCGCCGAGCATGGCCGCAGCGGCGTGAAGATCGTCGCGACCAAGCATGGCGCGGTGCCGATCGAAATTCTGCTTGGGCTAGAGGCCGCCGCCGAGGACGATCTCGCCAGCCGCCCGTCGCATCATGAGACGGAGCTCGATCACGATCACGACGACTTCGAGAGCTTCAGCCTGCCGCTGGCGCCGGTCGCCGACATGGACGGCCTGATGGCGACGCTCGCCAAGCTGGCCGCCGCCCATGACATCCTGCGGCTCAAGGGGTTCCTATCCGTGCCGGGGCGCGATCTGCGCCATCTGGTGCAGGGCGTCGGCGCCCGACTCAACGGCTATTTCGACCGGCCGTGGGGCGCCAATGAAGCGCGCGATGGCCGCCTCGTCATCATCGGCCAGAAGGGCCTCGATCGTGCCGCCATCGCGCGCGGCCTGCAGGGATATTTGGCCTGATGCATCTTCTCGCGGCGCAACCGGGCGAGATCGCCGACGGTTCGGCCGCGGTCGATCTCGGCCAGACGCCGGGCGACATCGTCTATCTCACCGCCGCCGACAGCGAGATCAGTTTGCTGGCGAACGCGCAGCGCGCGCTTGGTCCAAATGCGCCGACCCTCCGTCTCGCCAACTTGATGGCGCTCGGCCACAACTATTCGGTCGATCTCTATGTCGAGAGCGTGATCGCCAAGGCCAAGCTCGTCATCTTGCGCGTGCTCGGCGGGCGCGGCTATTGGCCCTATGGCATCGGCGAAATTGTCGCCGTCTGCCGCGCCAAGCGCATCCGCCTCGCCTGTCTGCCCGGCGACGACGCGCCCGACGCCGATCTGATGGCGGACAGCACGTTGCCGGCCGAAGCGGTGCATCGTCTGTGGCGATACATGGCCGAGGGCGGGCCGGACAATGCCGGCAATCTGCTGCGCTATGGCGCGTCCCTGGCGGTGTGCGAGGCCGAATGGCAGGAACCGAAGCCGCTCATGCGGGTTGGCCTGTACTATCCCGGCGGCGCCGACAGCATGTCCGATCTGCAAACACATTGGCAGACCGATCGCCCCGTCGCGGCGATCCTGTTCTATCGCGCGTTGCTGCAGGCCGGCAATCTCGCCGCCGTCGACGGCTTGATCGCCGCGCTGGATAACGCCGGGCTCAACGCGCTGCCGATCTACGCCGCCTCCTTGCGCGAGCCGCAAGCCGCCGCCATCGTCGATCAATTGCTCGGCGCCGCGCCGCCCGATGTCATCCTCAACGCCACCGGTTTTTCGCGCGCAACGCCCGGCGAGACCTACGCGCCGGCCTTCGATGCACCCGAACTGCAGGTGATTTTCTCCGGCGGCACGCAAGCCGCCTGGCGCAGCGGCACGCGCGGACTCAGTCCGCGCGATATCGCCATGAATGTCGCGCTGCCCGAAGTGGACGGCCGATTGATTACTCGCGCCGTCTCCTTCAAAGCCTCCGCCGCGCGCGACACACTGACGCAGGCTGACGTCGTCGCCTATGCCCCGATTCCCGACCGCCTGCGCTTCGTCGCCGAACTGGCCGGCGGCTGGGCCAAGCTGCGTCGCAAAACCGTCGGCGAGCGCCGCATCGCCATGGTGCTGGCGAACTATCCCAACCGCGACGGCCGCATCGGCAACGGCGTCGGGCTCGACACGCCCGCCTCCGCCGTCGTCATCCTCAAGGCTCTGCAAAAGGCGGGCTACGATCTGCGCGATCTGCCGCGAGACGGCGCCGAACTCGTGGCGCGCGTGCTCGCCGGGCAGACGAACGATCACAGCAAGCGCGGACTCGAAAGCGAAAGCCTGTCGCTCGCCGACTATCAACTGTTTTTCGCAGCCCTGCCCAAAGCCGTGCGCGACGCCGTGACGGCACGCTGGGGCGCGCCCGAGAACGATCCCTTTTATCGTGCGGGCGACACCGACTGCGGCCGCTTCGCCATCGCGGCCTTCCGCTGCGGCGCTGTCGCTGTCGGCCTGCAACCGGCGCGCGGCTACAATATCGATCCCGGTCAGAGCTATCACGATCCGGCCCTGGTGCCGCCGCACGGCTATCTCGCCTTTTACGCTTGGCTACGCGAGGCCTTCCGCGCCGACGCCATCATCCATCTCGGCAAGCACGGCAATCTCGAATGGCTGCCCGGTAAAGCGCTCGCCCTATCAGAAGACTGCCTGCCCGAAGCTGCGCTCGGACCCCTGCCGCATCTCTACCCCTTCATCGTCAACGATCCCGGCGAAGGCACCCAGGCCAAGCGCCGCGCGAGCGCCTGCATCGTCGATCATCTAACGCCGCCGCTGACGCGCGCCGAATCCTACGGCCCATTGCGCGATCTCGAGCGGCTGGTCGACGAATATTTCGAAGCCTCCGGCGTCGATCCGCGCCGCTGCAAATTGCTGTCGGGCGAGATCCTCGATCTGGCGCGCCGCCACGGCATCGCCGCCGATTGCGGCATCGCGCCGGAAACCGGCGAGATCGACGCGCTCGCCAAACTCGACGGCTATCTCTGCGAATTGAAAGAACTGCAAATTCGCGACGGGCTGCATATCTTCGGCGCCAGCCCCACAGGGGATCAACTCACCGACTTGCTCGTCGCGCTGGCCCGCGTGCCCCGCGCGGGCGTCGAGGGCGAAACCTCTCTGCTGCGCGCCCTCGCCAGCGATCTCGCGCTCGACGTCGATCCGCTCGCCTGCGATATGGCCGCGCCTTGGGGCGGCCCGCGCCCCGCATCGCTCGCGCAGGACGCGCCGTGGCGCACGGCCGGCGACACGGTCGAGCGCCTCGAGCTGCTCGCGCGCCGGCTGGTCGCCGGCGAAGCCACGCCCGAGGCCGCATGGCAGCTTACGCAAAACGTCATGGCGCAGATCGACAATCATCTCCGTCCTGCCGTCGCCGCCTGCGGCGCGGCCGAACTCACGGGCCTGCTCACCGGCCTCGCCGGACGCTTCGTGTCCCCGGGCCCGAGCGGCGCGCCGACGCGCGGCCGGCCCGACGTATTGCCCACGGGGCGCAATTTCTACTCGGTCGACACGCGCGCCGTGCCGACCCCCGCCGCCTGGACGCTCGGCTGGAAGTCGGCGACGCTGCTGATCGAACGGCATGCCCAGGAGAAGGGCGACTATCCGCGCGCCGTCGCGCTGTCGGCCTGGGGCACGTCCAACATGCGCACCGGCGGCGACGACATCGCGCAAGGCTTGGCGCTGATGGGCGTGCGGCCGACCTGGGACAATGCCTCGCGCCGCGTCACCGGCTTCGAGATCCTGCCGCTGTCCATTTTAAATCGGCCGCGCGTCGATGTGACGCTGCGCGTCTCCGGCTTTTTCCGCGACGCCTTCCCCGGCCTGATCGATCTGTTCGATTCTGCGGCCCGCGCCGTCGCCGCGCTCGATGAACCGCCCGCCGACAATCCGCTCGCCGCGCGCGCCAAGGAAGAGCAGGCGGCGTTGATCGCATCGGGCGCGACAGCCCAGGATGCCGAACGCCGTGCCACCTACCGCGTGTTCGGCTCCAAGCCAGGGGCATACGGCGCCGGACTGCAGGCGCTGATCGACGAGCGTGGTTGGACGACAGCCGGCGATCTCGCCAAGGCTTACGTCGCCTGGAGCGGCTACGCCTATGGCGCCGGCAGCGAAGGCGCGCCGGCCCACGACACCTTCGGCAAGCGCCTCGCCCGCGTCGAGGCAGTGCTGCACAACCAGGACAACCGCGAGCATGACCTGCTTGATTCCGACGATTACTACCAGTTCGAAGGCGGCATCGCCGCCGCCGTGACCGCAGCACGCGGGGCGGCGCCCGAGATCTATCACAACGACCATTCGCGCCCGGAGAGCCCGCGCATCCGGACTTTGCGCGAGGAGATCGGCCGCGTCGTGCGCGCTCGCGCCGTCAATCCGAAATGGCTCAAGGGCGTCATGCGCCATGGCTACAAGGGCGCCTTCGAGATGGCGGCGACGGTCGATTATCTCTTCGCCTTCGCGGCGACGACAGGCGCCGTCGCCGATCACCATTTCGACGCGGTTTACGACGCCTATATCGCCGATCCCACCGTGCAGGCCTTCGTTGCGGAGGTGAACCCGGCCGCGCTCAAGGAAATGAGCGCACGCTTGCTCGAAGCGCAAGAGCGCGGCCTGTGGAAGCCAAGCTCCAACCGCGCCATCCACGACCTGATGACACTCTCCGGCAAGGAAGCCGCCTTATGACCGACGACCTCAATGAACGCGCGAATGAAAAAGCCCGCATCCGCAAGCAATCGCGCGACAAGATGATGGCCGGCAAGACCATCGAAAAGGGCCTCGTCATCGTCCACACCGGCACCGGCAAGGGCAAGTCGACAGCGGCCTTCGGCATGGCGCTGCGCGCCGTCGGCCACGGCATGCGCGTCGGCGTCGTGCAATTCATCAAGGGCAAGTGGGACACCGGCGAGCGCACGGTGCTGGAGAAATTTCCCGATCAGGTGACGATCCGCGCCATGGGCGAAGGCTTCACCTGGGACACCCAGGATCGCGCCCGCGATATCGCCAGCGCCGAAGCGGCCTGGGCCGAGGCCAAGCGTCTGATCATGGATACAAGCTATCGCATGATCGTCCTCGATGAATTGAACATCGCCCTGCGCTACGACTACCTCGACATCGCCGACGTGCTCGCCACGCTGGCGGCCAAGCCGTACGACACCCATGTGATCATCACCGGCCGCAATGCCAAGCCCGAGCTGATCGAGGCCGCCGATCTCGTGACCGAAATGACCTTGGTGAAACATCCCTTCCGCGCCGGCGTGAAGGCGCAAGCCGGTGTCGAATTCTAAGATGACCAAGGTTGCTGCCCTCATGGTGCAAGGCACCGGCTCGGACGTCGGCAAGTCGCTCGTCGTCGCCGGCCTCTGCCGCCTGTTCGCCGACCGCGGCCTCGCGGTGCGCCCCTTCAAGCCGCAGAACATGTCGAACAACGCCGCCGTCACTGTCGACGGTGGCGAGATCGGCCGCGCCCAGGCGCTGCAGGCCAAGGCCTGCCGCACGCCGCCGCGCGCCGACATGAACCCGGTGCTTTTGAAGCCGCAAGGTGAACGCACGGCCCAGGTGGTGGTGCGCGGCCAGACGCAAGGCACCACCAGCGCCACCGGCTATCGCGACCTCAAGCCCGGCTTGATGCCCCATGTGCTCGACAGCTTTGCGCGCATCGAGGCGGACGCCGAACTGATCATTGCCGAGGGCGCCGGCAGCCCCGCCGAAGCCAACCTGCGCGACAACGACATCGCCAATATGGGCTTCGCCGAAGCGGCTGACCTGCCGGTGATCCTGGTTGCCGACATCGAACGCGGCGGCGTGCTCGCCTCGCTCGTCGGCACCCATGCGCTTCTCTCGCAGGGCGAACGCGCCCGCGTGAAGGGCTATGTCATCAACAAGTTTCGCGGCGATCCCGCGCTGTTCGCGCCGGCCATCGACATCATCGAGACGCACACCGGCTGGCCCTGCCTCGGCGTACTACCGTGGTTCCAGGACGCTGCCAAGCTGCCGGCGGAAGACGGCATGGCGCTGCCGAGCCGCACCGAAGCGCGCAGCACCCATGCGCACGATAACGACGATGCCAAGCGCGAAAAGACCGTGCGCATCGTTGCACCGCGCTGGCCGCGCGTCGGCAATTTCGACGATCTCGATCCGCTCGCTGCCGAACCCAATGTGCGATTGACCATCGTCGCGCCGGGCGAAGCCTTGCCGCAAGCCGACATGATCCTGCTCCCCGGTTCCAAGGCGACGCGCGCCGATTTGCAGACCCTGTACGAGTCGGGTTGGGACGCCGACATCGCTGCCCATCTCGAGCGCGGCGGCAGAGTCTTCGGCATTTGCGGCGGCTATCAGATGCTCGGCCGCATCGTGCGCGATCCGCTCGGCATCGAAGGCCCCGCCGGCGAGACGGCGGGCCTCGGCCTGCTCGACATCGACACCGAAATGACGGCAACGAAAATGCTGCGCCATGTCAGCGGTAGCCATGTAGCGAGCGGCCAGCCGATCGGCGGCTTCGAAATGCACATGGGCGTCAGCGACGGCCCAGGCCGCGACATGCCCTTTGCCATCATCGGGAACCAAGCCGAAGGCGCACGGTCAGACGACGGCCGCATCGCCGGCACCTATCTGCACGGCCTGTTCGGCGCCGACGCCTTCCGCCGCGCGTTCCTCGCCGAACTGGGCGTCGCGTCCAAGCTCGACAATTACGAGGTGTCGATCGATACGACTCTCGATAAGCTCGCAGGCCATATCGCCGATCATGTCGATGTCGAACGGCTGCTTGAGATCGCAGGAGCCCGCGTCAATGCCAGTTGATGAACGGACTCAGGGCCGCCGTGATCGCCATCACCAAGAGGCAGGCGATCACATAGAGATAGAGCGCACGCGTGATGTCGTGCGGCGTCGTGCGGGCGCGGCCGTCGCCGATCCAGGGACCGGGTTGCATCTGGCCATGGTAGGGACGCGGACCGGCGAGCGCGAGGCCGAGCGCGCCGGCCATCGCCGCTTCCGGCCAGCCGGCGTTGGGCGAGCGGTGCTTCTTGGCGTCACGCAGAACGGTGACGAGCGCGCGCCAAGCATTGGCGGTCGGCGTCGCCAAGGCCGCGAGCGTCAGGATCAATGCCGAAAGCCGCGCCGGGATCAGGTTGGCCGCGTCGTCCAGCCGCGCCGCGACCTTGCCGAATTGCTCGTAGCGCGGCGTGCGATAGCCGATCATCGAATCGAGCGTGTTGACCGCCTTGTAGGCCAGCAGGCCCGGCAGGCCGAGCAGCAGATACCAGAAGACCGGCGCGACCACCGCGTCGCTGAAATTTTCGGCGCTGCTTTCAATGGCGGCCCGCGCCACGCCGTAATCGTCGAGGGCCTGCACGTCGCGGCCGACGATATGGGCGACCGCCGCACGGCCGCCTTCCAGGCCGCCCAATCGCAGCCCCCTGCCGACACGGCGCACATGGGCGAACAAGCTACGCTGCGCCAACATGACGGTCATGGCGAACAGTTCGATCAGCCAGCCGTAGGGCAGCATGCGGCCAGCCTGTGTGATGGCCCAGCCGATGCCGCCGGCGAGACCGACGACGATCACCACGGTCAGCGCGCCGCGCAGCCGGAGCGCGCCGCGCGAGCGGCCCCCCTCGTTGAATGGGCGATTGAGCCGGCGCTCGAACCAGCCGATCAATCCGCCGATCCAGGCGACCGGATGGGGCAGGACGCGCCAGGCCCAGCCGAAGCCGGCGGTCAGCCAATCCAGCATCAAGGCGAGCAGCAACAGCAAGGCCGGCGGCGGGCCGTCCGGCCCCGGCAAGAGATCCCGCAGCGTTTGCTGCGTCGATACGGTAAAGTCAGCGCCCAGCAAGTCGGTCAACATGGCCGCATCCTGGGGATTCGGCCCCGCGCCGTCCATCACAAAGGTATGCCATGACACTCGAGAAAAAAGCGGGCGACCCGCAAACCGCCGTGCTGCTCTGCGGCCATGGTAGCCGCGACACCGACGGCGTCGCCGAATTCGAGACTTTTTACCAGGCCGTGACGGCACGTCTGGCGCCCATGCCGGTCGACCGCGGCTATCTCGAATTCGCCGCGCCCAATATCGGCACGAGCTTGGATACGCTCTACGATCAGGGCGCGCGCAAGATCATTGCCCTGCCGATCATGCTGTTCGCAGCAGGCCATGTGAAGAATGACATTCCGTCCGAACTCAACAGCTTCGCCGCCGTCCGGCCCGACGTCGCCGTCGAATTCGCCCGCGAATTGGCGCTCGAACCCAAATTGATCGCCGCCGCCGGAGCGCGCATCGCCGAAGCGGAGGCCAAGTCCGCCAGCGGCATCGCACGCGCCGATAGTCTCTTGCTGGTCGTCGGGCGCGGCACCAACGATCCCGACGCCAACGGCAACATCTCCAAGCTGGCGCGCATGCTGTGGGAAGGCCTCGGCTACGGCTGGGCCGAAGTCGCCTTCTCCGGCGTCACCGACCCCAAGGTCGGCGCCGCGCTCGACCGCGCCGCCAAGCTCGGCTTCAAGCGTATCGTCGTATTTCCCTATTTCCTCTTCACCGGCGTGCTGGTGAAGCGCGTCTACACGGCTGCCGATGAAGCCGCCCTGCGCCATCCCGAGATTGAGATTCTCAAGGCCGACTATCTGAAAGACCACCCGCTGGTGATCGAGACCATCGTCGAGCGCATGGGCGAGACCGATATCGGCATGAACGTGATGAACTGCCGCCTGTGCAAATATCGCGAGCAGGTGCTCGGCTACGAGGCCGCCGCCGGCCAAGCCCAGGTCGGCCATCATCACCATGTCCGCGCGCCTGGCGAGGCTCACGATCATCACGAGCATGATGGCCATGGCCATGATCATGGTCACGAGCACCCCCATGATCATACGCACGATCACGATCATGCCCACCCGCAAGAGCGGCATCGCTGATCGCGCATGACGGGTTACGACTACATCCGCGATCCGCAGGCGATTTATCAAGCCAGCCGCGCCGCCGTCGAACAGGCGGCCGATCTGTCCGGCCTGACCACAGACTTGCGACCGCTGGCGCTGCGGCTCATTCATGCCTGCGCCCTGCCGGAGATCGCCAAGGATATCATCGCCTCGCCGGGTGCCGTCCAAGCCGGCCGCGCCGCGCTGCAGGGCGGCGCGGCGATCCTGTGCGACGGGCGCATGACGGCAGAAGGCATCATCCGCGGCCGCCTGCCGGCCGCCAACAAGATCATCTGCACATTGGACGAACCTGGCGTTCCCGCCATTGCGGGGCGCATCAACAACACGCGCAGCGCCGCCGCCGTCGATCTGTGGCGGCCGCATCTGCAAGGCGCGATCGTCGCCATTGGCAATGCCCCGACCGCCCTGTTCCACCTGCTCGAATTGATCGCCGAGGGCGCGGCCCGGCCGGCGCTGATCCTCGGCTTTCCCATCGGCTTCGTCGGCGCGGCGGAATCCAAGGCCGCATTGATCGCCGATGCCGGCGACATTCCCTTCGTCACCCTGCGCGGCCGCTTCGGCGGCAGCGCGCTCGCGGCGGCGGCCGTCAACGCCCTGGCCGGCGACGCGCTGACCAACGAGAGCGTGCCATGACGCCGTGGCTCACCGTGATCGGCGTCGGCGTCGACGGACTCGACGACCTGCCGCCGGTCCTGCACGCGCTGATCGACAATGCCGAGGTGCTGACCGGCGGCGACCGCCAATTGGAGATGGCGCCCTTCACCGGCGCGCCGCGCATCGCCCTGCAATCGCCGATCGAAGCCGCGCTCGACAAGCTCGCCGAGCATCGCGGCAAGCGCGTTGTCGCCCTCGCCAGCGGCGATCCGCTGCATTACGGCATTGCCGCCACCTTCCTGCGCCGCTTCGCGCCCGGCGAGATGCGTGTGCTGCCGCATCATTCCGCCTTCACCATGGCCGCCGCCCGCATGATGTGGGCCCGCCAGGATGTTCGCGACCTTTCGGTGCATGGCCGCCCGCTCGCTGGTTTGCAGCGCCATATCCAGCCCGGCGCGAAGCTGTTGATCTTGGCGCAGGACGGCGCCACAGCCGCCGATCTCGCGGGCCTTCTTGTCACACGCGGCTTCGGCCTCAGCCGCATCGCGGCCTTCGAACATCTCGGCGGCGTGGACGAAACGGTGATCGCCGCGACGGCCGAGCAATGGGGCGTGCCACGCACACGCGATCTGGTGACGCTCGCCGTCGAGTGCCTGCCCGGCCCCGCGCCGATCTTGCTGCCCCTGACACCCGGCCTGCCCGACGACGCCTTCGAGCATGACGGCCAGATCACCAAGCGCGAGACGCGCGCGGTGACGCTCTCGACCCTCGCGCCGCGCCCCGGCCAGCTGCTATGGGACGTCGGCGCCGGCGCCGGTTCTATCGCGATCGAATGGTTGCGTAGCGGTCCTGCCATGAAAGCGATCGCCGTCGAGCGCGACCCCATCCGTGCCGACCGCATCGCCCGCAACGCCCTGGCGCTCGGTGCGCCCGAGCTGCGGATCGTTCGCGGCGAAGCGCCCGCGGCACTGGCCGGCCTGCCGCAGCCGGACACCATCTTCCTCGGCGGCGGCGTCAGCGCGCCCGGCGTCATCGAGGCCTGCTGGGCCGCCCTGCCGCCCGGCGGCAAGCTCGTCGCCAACGCCGTCACCGACAAAAGCGCCGCCGCCCTGGTCCAGCATCGCTCGCGTCATGGCGGCGACTTGATCTGCCTCGCCGTCTCGCGTATCGACGAGCGCGAAACCAGCGGCTGGCACGCGCTCCATCCCATCACCCAACTTTGCAGCATCAAGGCCTGACCCCCATGGCCACCCTCTACGGCCTCGGCGTCGGCCCGGGCGATCCCGACCTCATCACGCTCAAGGCCCTGAAAATTCTTCAGGCTGCACCCGTTATCGCCTATCCAGCGACGACGTCGGGCGAGAGCATGGCGCGCAATATCGCGGCGGCGCATATCCCCGAAGGGCGCACGGAATTGCCCTTCGCCATCGATATCCGCACCGCCCATGATGCCAATGAGGAGCGTTACGATATCGCCGCACGCGATATCGCCAAGCATCTGACAGCCGGGCGCGACGTCGCCGTGCTATGCGAGGGCGATCCCTTCCTCTACGGCTCCTTCATGTATCTGTTCGCGCGGCTCGCCGAGGATTGGCCGGTCGTCATTGTGCCCGGCATCTCCTCGCTCAACGCGGCCGCCGCCGCGCTGGCCCGTCCGCTGGTCGCCGGTAACGAGACGCTGACGCTGATCCCGGCCACCTTGCCGGAAGATCAACTCGCTGCGCGGCTGCAATCCTGCGAAGCCGCCGCCATTCTCAAGGTCGGACGCCATTTACCCAAGCTCAAGCGCGCCCTCGCCGCCGCCGGTCTGCTTGAGCGTGCCGACTATATCGAGCGCATCGGCTTTCCCGAACAACGCCGGTTCAAAGTGACGGACTTGGCGGAAGACGCCGCGCCCTATTTCTCCATCGTGCTGGTGCGCCGCGCTGATGAGGCGATCCGATGATCGCCCCCAAAACCATTATGATTGTGGTGCTCGATCAGGGTGGATTGGTCCTCGCCAAAAAGCTCGCCCGAAGATTTCCCGGCGCAGAAATTCACGGCCTGTCGTCACGCGTCAAAACCGAGATCGGCTTTACCGCCACGACGGCACATTTGCGCCAGTTGTTCACGGCCGGGCATAGCATCGTCGGCATCATGGCCGCCGGCATCCTGATCCGCGCACTCGCGCCGCTGCTCGCCGACAAGCGCGGCGAGCCGCCGGTGATCGCGCTCAGCAACGACGGCGGCGCCGTCGTGCCCTTGCTCGGTGGCCATCACGGCGCCAACACACTGGCGAGGCGCATCGCCAAGTTGCTGGGGACGCAGGCCGCCGTCACCACGGCGGGCGATGTGACGCTTGGCCTGGCGCTCGACGAACCGCCGCCGGGTTACAGCCTCGCCAATCCACCAGCGGCGAAAGCCGTGACCGCCGCGCTGCTTGCCGGCGAGGCTGTCCGCGTCATCGGCAAGGCTGCGTGGCTGGCGAAGCTGAAGAAATCGCCGAAGGCGCGCGCAATCTTGCATGTCACCGACAAAGCGGTGAAGCCCGGCAAGCTGGAGCTGGTCTATCACCCGCGCACGCTGGCTCTCGGCGTCGGCTGCGAGCGTGGCGCCGCACCGAACGAAGTGATCGCGCTAGCGCGCCGCACATTGAAGGCGCAAGGCCTTGCGCCGCAATCGGTCGCCTGCGTCGTCTCGCTCGATCTCAAATCCGACGAAGCGGCGGTGCATGCGTTGGCCGCCGATCTCGGCGTGCCGGCGCGCTTCTTCACGGCGGCACGGCTCGAACGCAAGACACCGCGTTTGAAAAATCCCTCCGCCGTGGTGTTCAAAGCAGTCGGTTGCCATGGCGTCGCCGAAGGGGCGGCGCTGGCCGCCGCCGGCCCGCGCGGGGCGCTCATCGTTCCGAAGACCGCCTTGAAACGCGCCACCGTCGCCATCGCGCGCAGTCCCAAACTCATCGACGGCGAGACGATCGGCAAGCCGCAGGGCTGCCTCGACATCGTTGGTCTCGGGCCGGGCGATGCCGCCTATCTCACGCCGGATGCGCGCGCCGCGCTGCTACAAGCGACCGACGCGGTCGGCTATGACCTTTACCTCGATCTCGCCAGCGAATTGATTGCGGACGCCAAACGTCATGCCCTACCGCTCGGCGCCGAAGAAGCCCGCGTCAAGCTGGCGCTCGATCTCGCCGCGAAGGGCAAACGCGTGGCGCTGATCTCGTCGGGCGATCCCGGTATTTACGCCATGGGCGCGCCGCTGTTCGAGATGCTCGAGCGCATGAACAAGCCGGCATGGAATCGCGTCGCCATTCATGTGCGGCCCGGCATTTCCGCCATGCAGATGGCCGCCGCCCGTTCGGGCGCGCCGCTTGGCCATGATTTTTGCGCCATCTCGCTGTCCGATTTATTGACGCCGCGCGCCGCCATCGAGCAGCGCCTGCGCGCGGCGGCGGCGGGCGATTTCGTCGTCGCGCTCTACAATCCGGTGTCGCTGCGTCGGCGCGAGTTGATCGGCGTCGCGCGCGACATTCTGATGGCGGCACGCGGGCCGGAGACGCCGGTGCTGCTCGCCCATGATCTCGGTCGGCCGACGGAAAAACTGCAGACCATCGCCCTGAAACAGCTGCGCGCCGAATCCGCGGGCATGACGACCTTGGTGATGATCGGCGCCTCGACCAGCAAGACCATGACGCGCGGCACCCAAGATTGGCTCTACACGCCGCGCGGCTACGCCGTCAAACATGCGAAGAAAACATCATGACCGTGCATTTCATCGGCGCCGGGCCGGGCGCGCCCGACCTCATCACGCTCCGCGCCGTCAATCTGATCCGGCGTTGCCCGCTGGTGATCTATGCGGGGTCCCTGGTGCCGCGTGAGGTGATCGAGGAAGCTGGCGCGACGGCGCGCGTCATCGATTCGGCGCCGCTGCATCTCGACGAAATCATGGCGCTGATCGTGGAGGCCCATAGCAAGGGCGAGGATGTGGCGCGCGTCCATTCGGGTGATCCGTCGCTCTATGGGGCGATCGCCGAGCAGATGGCGCGGCTCGATGCGCTGAACATCCCCTACGACATCACGCCCGGCGTCTCGGCTTATGCGGCGGCGGCAGCCGCGCTGAAATGCGAGCTGACCCTGCCTGAGCGCAGCCAGACAGTGATCCTGACGCGGACGGCGGTGCGCGCCTCGGCCATGCCACCGGGCGAGGACTTAGATAAGCTCGGCGCCACCGGCGCAGTGCTCGCGATCCACCTTTCGATCAACAATCTCGCCAAGGTGGTGCGCGAGCTGACGCCACATTACGGCGCCGACTGTCCCTGCGTGATTGCCTATCGCGTCACTTGGCCCGATGAGTTGATTCTGCGCGGCACCCTCGCCACCATCCGCGAGATGG
>CANJIM010000011.1 GCA_947474495.1 Rhodospirillaceae bacterium | reverse complement strand
GGTCCGCTCGGCGAATGGACCGGCTACTACGCCGGCGGCAAGCAGAAGGAGCCGGTCATCCGCGTCGAGAGCTTCTTCCATCGCAACGATCCGATCCTGCTCGGCGCCATCCCGGCGGTGCCGCCGAACGACGACACTTTTTATCGCGGCACCTATCGCTGCGGCGTGGTGTGGCACCAGATCGAGGCGGCGGGCATTCCCGGCGTCACCGGCGTGTGGGCCCATGAGGCGGGCGGCAGCCGCCTGTGGCTGACGATCTCGATCAAGCAGATGTACGGCGGCCATTCCAAGCAGGCCGGCCTGATCGCCTCGCAATGCCACGCCGGCGCTTACGCCAATCGCGTCGTCATCGTCGTCGACGACGACGTGAACCCGGCGGAGATGAACGAAGTGGTGTGGGCGCTGTGCACGCGCATGGACCCGAAAGAGGACATCACCATCCTCAACAATTGCTGGTCGACCCATCTCGATCCGATGAGCTATCCGCCCGGCAACAATTCGTTCAACTCGCGCGTCGTGATCGACGCCTGCATCCCCTGGCTGCGCAAGGACAAATTCCCCGCCGTGGTCCGCTCCAGCAAGGGCCTCGACGAGCGCATCTTCGCCAAGTTCAAGGATGTGCTGCCGAAGAACTGACGAGATGCGGGGATGGACCGATAACCGTCCCGAATTGCGCATTGCGTAACGGCCGCCCCCTCAAAAGGGCGGCCGTTGCCGTTTTGGCGCGGATTTATCTTTATCCACGCTTTCCACAGGAAGAATCCCAAAAAGAGTTATTTTTTCCGGGGAATGGCTATCCGTCGCGGAGTATCGTTCGTTGTCCCAAAAAAGGTTCAATCGGGACGATTTCGGCATTCAGGGAGCGGCGCGCATCATGGCCATTCGGTTCGACGACATCGGCAATCGCCTCAAGGCCTTCCGTCTCGGCTCTGGGCTGTCGGCCGAGGAGATCGCCAAGCGCATCGGCATTTCGCGCACGGCGCTCTATCGCTTCGAGAAGGGCGAGCTGGCCAAGATTGACACCCTGGAGAAGCTCGCCGAGATGCTCAATGTCTCGGTGCCGACGCTGCTCGGCGTCGGCGTCGAATATGTCGCCTCGGCCGTTAGCTATTTCGAGCGTATGCGCCAGATCGAGGAGAACGCCGAACATATCGTCGTGCTCGCCGGCCCGATCTCGTCGCTGCTCGGCTCCGACAAGTTCGTCGCGACCCTCGCCAAGGTGCTCGAGGAGAGCATCCCGGAAACCCTGGAGGATCGCGCCCGCGCCCTCACTGAAGTCGGCGACATCATGAACATCCTGCAGCAGCGCCGCGACAGCTACCGCAAGCGCCAGCCCGGCGTGGTCAATCTGATCGCCGCCTCGGAAGTTGACCGTTTCCTGCGCAATGGCTTGGTCGGTCGGCACGATCTGCCGGCAAAGGTACAGCGCGAGCGCCGCGAGCTGGCGCGCGCCGAAGTCGCTCATTTCGCCGAGGTGGTCGAGAACGAACCGATCGGCGTGCAGATCGGCATCGTGCCCGACACCTTGCCGCACACGGGTTTCCAGATCTTCCGTCAGCCCGATCGTCAGGTGCTGACCGTCAGCCCGTTCCGCCTCGGCGAGCAGCCGAACGTGCGTGTCGGCGTTGCCATGATCACCTCGGCGCCCGAGGCTCTGAGCTTGCATCACAAGGCGGTGGACCAGATGTGGAAGCGAGCTCTGAAGGGTGCCCAGGCCGCCGAATATCTGCGTGAGATGATGCAGCGCCACGAAACCTAAAGCGGCCGCCCGGTCTTGCTTCCGTCCGAAAGGGTGGAAAAGGGAGGGAGTTCTGGGGCCGCTCGGTTTTTTAGGGGCTCCGAGTTAGGAAGTTACCCGCGCCGGACGTACTGCGCTATTTTCTACCGACTGTACTAAAATTGGGAAAAGTTATTGATTTTAGGACAGTGGAGGGGCTTAATCCTCCCACGACTTTGGTTCACCCTTTACAGGATGTCTCCCAATGGCGGCCGCAATTTTCGCCTCGGCTCAGACCACCCCAGTCCAGCCCGGCTGTCGCTGACTAACGGGATTTTCCAATGACCCAGTCCATCACTATCCGCAAACCCGACGATTGGCACCTGCATGTGCGCGATGGCGCCATGCTCAAGGCCGCGTTGCCCTTCACGGCGCATAATTTCGGCCGCGCGATCATCATGCCGAACTTGCTGCCGCCGGTCCTCAATGTGAAGGACGCGATCGCCTATCGCGAGCGCATCATGGCGGCGCTGCCGGAAGGCTCGAATTTCAAGCCGTTGATGACCTGCTACCTGACCGATGACACTGACCCCAACGAGGTCGAGATCGGTTTCAAGGACAAGGTCTTCACCGCGGTGAAGCTCTATCCGGCCAACGCTACCACCAATTCGACCTACGGCGTCACCGACATCCGCAAGGCCTGGAAGGTCTTCGAGCGGATGGAGAAGATTGGCATGACGCTGCTGATCCACGGCGAGGAAGTCGATCCCGAAGTCGACATCTTTGACCGCGAAGCCGTGTTCATCGAGCGACGCCTGACGCCGCTCCTCAAAGCCTTCCCCAAGCTGAAGGTCGTGCTCGAGCATGTATCGTCGCGCATCGGCGTCGATTTCGTGCGCGAGATGTCGCCGCAGCTCGGCGGCACCATCACGCCGTACCATCTGCTGCTCAACCGCACCGACTGGCTCGGCTGGGGTTTGAAGCCCTACATGTATTGCATGCCGGTCATCAAGACCGAGGACGACCGCAAGGCGCTGGTCGAGGCCGCCACCTCGGGCGACGGCAAGTTCTGGCTCGGCACCGATTCGGCGCCCCATGCGGTGGCGAAGAAACTCGCCGTCACGGGCGCGGCGGGCCTGTTCAACGCACCGGTCGCCATCGAGAGCTACGCCAAGACCTTTGCCAAGGAAGGCAAGCTCGACAAGCTCGAGATGTTCGCCAGCCTGAACGGTCCGAAGCATTACGGCCTGGAGCCGAATGAAGATACCATCACGCTCGGCACCGAGGAATGGACCGCGCCGGAAGAGATGAAGGTCGACGGCCCGGAAGAGAAGGCGCTGATCTATCGCGGCGGCGAAAAGATCGAGTGGAAGGTGGTGGCGCGCAAGCTGGCGCATGTCCACACCGCCACTTGTGGTTGCAAGTGATCGAGTAGAGTAGGGAGCCTGCGGCGCCCCAACGCGCTGCCGGACGTGACTTTGACAAGCCGGCGCAATACCGGCACGGGAAGGAAGACATGACGGACCAAGTTGACGTGATCGTGGTCGGCGGCGGCAACGCCGCTTTTTGCGCAGCCATCGCCGCCAAGGAGCAGGGCGCCACGGTGCGCATTGTCGAGGCAGCCCCCGAAGACGAGTGCGGCGGCAACACCCGCTTCACCTCGGGCGCCATGCGCGTCGTCTATAACGGCGTCGACGATATTCGTTCCTTGGTGCCGGACTTGTCCGACCAGGAAGTCGCCAACAGCGACTTCGGCACCTATACGCAGGACCAGTTCTTCGACGACATGGCGCGCGTCACCCAGTACCGCTCGGACCCCAATCTGGTCGAGCTGCTGGTGACCAAGAGCTTCGACGCCCTCAAGTGGATGCAGAGCAACGGCATCCGCTTCGTGCCGATCTTCGGCCGCCAGGCTTACAAGATCGACGGCAAGTTCAAGTTCTGGGGCGGCTTGACGCTTGAAGCCGTCGGCGGCGGCCCCGGCCTCGTCGATATGTGGACCGCCTCGGCCAAGAAGAACGGCGTCGAGGTGATGTACGAGACCCGCGTGCTCGAATTGATCTATGACGGCCTGCGCGTCTCCGGCGTCAAAGTGCGCCGTAACGGTAAAGTCGAAGAGATGAAGGCCAAGTCGGTCGTGCTCGCCTGCGGCGGCTTTGAAGCCAACACCGAAATGCGCACGCGCTATCTCGGCCCCGGCTGGGACGTGGCGAAGGTGCGCGGCTCGCGCTTCAACCAGGGCGACGGCCTGAACATGGCGCTCGGCATCGGCGCCAGCCCCTACGGCCAGTGGTCGGGTTGTCATGCGGTGGGTTGGGAATTGAACGCGCCGGAATTCGGCGATCTCGCCGTCGGCGACCAGTTCCAGAAATACTCCTATCCGCTGTCGATCATGGTCAACGCTACCGGCAAGCGTTTCCTCGACGAAGGCGCGGACTTCCGCAACTACACCTACGCCAAGTACGGCCGCATGGTGCTCGAGCAGCCGGGCCAGTTTGCCTGGCAGATCTTCGACAGCAAGATCATCCCGATGCTGCGCGACGAATATAAGATCAAGCAGGTCACCAAGGTGCGAGCCAACACCATCGAGGAGCTCGCCTCGAAGCTCGAAGGCGTCAATGCCGAAGAGTTCTTGAAGACCGTGAAGGATTACAACGCGGCGGTGCAGAAGGACAAAACCTTCAACCCGAACATCAAGGACGGCCGCGGCACCAAGGGCTTGCCGATCAACAAGACCAACTGGGCCAACACGATCGACGAAGGTCCGTTCGAAGCCTATGCCGTCACCTGCGGCATCACCTTCACCTTCGGCGGCGTGCGCATCACCACCGACGGCGAAGTGATGAACATGGACATGCAGCCCATCCCCGGCCTCTATGCGGCGGGCGAGATGGTCGGCGGCCTGTTCTACTTCAACTATCCGGGCGGCTCGGGCCTCACCTCTGGCTCCGTGTTCGGCCGCATCGCCGGCACCTCGGCCGGCCAGGCCGCGAAGTCCTAATCGCGTGACCACCGCGACCACATCGGCTGCGATCTCCGCGCTATCCGCGCGCGAGATCGTGCGCCGCGTGGGCGCGGGTGATCTCACCGTCGAGGCCGTCGCCAAAAGCTGCATCGAGACAATCGCGGCGCGCGAGCCGGTCCTGCAGGCTTGGGCCTTCTTCGATCCCGACCTCGTGTTACGCCAAGCCAAGGCGCTCGATAAAGCCGGCACGAAGGGCGCGCTGCACGGCCTGCCGATCGGCGTGAAGGACGTGCTCGACACCGCCGACATGCCCACGGAAATGGGCTCGGTGATCTACAAGGGCCATCGTCCCGCCATCGACGCGGCGTCCGTCGCGCAGCTGCGCGGGCAGGGCGCCCTGATGCTCGGCAAGACGGTGACCGCCGAATTTGCCGGCGTCACCGCCGGTCCGACGACCAATCCATTCTCGCCCTCGCGCACGCCGGGCGGTTCCAGCAGCGGCTCGGCCGCCGCCGTCGCCGCCGGCATGTGTCCCATCGCCTTCGGTACCCAGACCGGCGGCTCGATCCATCGCCCGTCATCCTTCTGCGGCATCGTCGGCTACAAGCCGACCTATGGCGGCGTCAGCCGGGCCGGGCTCAAACTCGCCGCTGAAACGCTCGACACTATCGGCTTGCTCGGCCGCGACATCGATTCGGTTGAGCTGGTTGCCGCCGCGCTGCTCAACCGCAAGCCGTCCGATGCGACGCTGCCCAAGCCGCGCATCGGCCTGTGCCGCACGCCGCTGTGGACCACCGCCGATCCCGCCACCGTCGAGGCGGTGGAAGACGCGGCCGCGCGTCTGGCGCAAGCCGGCGCGCAAGTCTCCGAGTTGAAGCTGCCGAAGGATTTCGAGGCGCTCGCCGAAGCGCGCGACGGCATCAACAATTACGAGCGCGCGCGCTCCATGGCCGTCGAATGGGCCCATCACGCCGACAAGATCAGCCCCAAGCTCGCCGAGATCGTCCGCAAGGGCCAGGCGATGAGCTACGACGACTATCTGTGGGCGGCGCGCACCACCGCCGATTGCCGCGCGTTGCTCAATGGGATCATCGCCGACTACGACATTCTCCTCGCGCCCTGCGTGCCGGGCGAAGCGCCGGAAGGTCTGGCCTGGACCGGCGACACGCGCTTCCAATCCTTCTGGACGATGCTGCACGCGCCGAGCATGAGCCTGCCGACGCACAAGGGCCCGCACGGCCTGCCGGTCTCCATCCAGCTCATCGCCCCCATGTGGCAAGACGCCAAGCTGTTCGCCGCCTCGCGCTGGGTGGCCCAGATCCTCGGCGTTACAACGCTCGGCGTGACCACGCCTTAATTCCGGAGCCCGCGTTATGGAGTTCGATACCTCGTTCACAGTCCCGCTGCCGCCTGCCGACGCGTGGAAGGTGCTGATGGATATCGAACGCATCGCCCCCTGCATGCCTGGCGCCGAACTCACCCAGGTGGTCGACCCCACCACCTACAAGGGCAAGATCGCCGTGAAGCTCGGCCCGGTCGCGTTGTCGTTCGCCGGTCAGGTCAAGTTCGAGGACATCAACGACGCGGCGCAGACGGCGCGCGTGAAGGCCTCAGGCACCGATTCCAAGGGCCGCGGCGGCGCCAACGCCACGGCGGACTTCCATCTGGAAGCGGCGCCGGAAGGCTCCAAGGTGCTGATTCATACCAACCTCATGCTGTCGGGCGCGGTCGCCCAATATGGCCGCGGCGCTGGCATGATCCAGGACATGGCCTCGATGATGGTCGGCCAGTTCGCGGGCAACCTGAAGGCCATGCTGGCCGCCGATCAGGCCGCCAATGCTGCCTCGGCCCAGCCCATTGCCACCGGCGAAGCGGCGCCGCAGCCGATCCGCACGGCACCGCCCCAGGCCAAGCCGATTTCCGGCTTTTCCTTGTTTTTCAGGGCGCTGCGGAACGCTATCTTGCGTGCGCTTGGGCGCAAAGCCTGAGCATCACGAAGGTCCCGCCGATGATCTCCTACAAAACCGCTCGGCCGTTGCTGACGATGTTCTCGCCAGAGACGGCCCATCGCCTGGCCATCATCGGCCTCAAGCTCGGTCTCGCCGGCAGCAACCGCACGCCGGACGATCCGATTCTGGCGACCACGGTGCTGGGCCTCAGTTTCCCAAACCCGGTCGGCGTCGCCGCCGGCTTCGACAAGGGCGCGGAAGTGCCCGACGCCATGCTGGCGCTCGGCTTCGGCTTTTCGGAAGCGGGCACGGTCACGCCCAAGCCGCAGCCCGGCAACCCCAAGCCGCGCCTGTTCCGTCTGGAAGAGGACGAGGGCGTCATCAATCGCCTCGGCTTCAACAGCGGCGGCCTGGCGCCCTATCTGGCGCGTGTGAAGGCGCGCAAGGCGAAAGGCGCCAAGGGCATCTTCGGCGCCAACGTCGGTAAGAACCGCGAGACGGAAGACGGCGCAGCCGATTACGCCATCGGCATCGCCGCGGTCACCAACTATGCCGATTATCTCGTCTGCAACATCTCGTCGCCCAACACGCCGGGCCTGCGCAGCCTGCAGGGCCGTGCGCAATTGCAGGACCTGCTGACCCGCGTGCTCGCCGCCCGCGCCAAGGCGGTGACGCCCGGCCAAAAAATTCCGCCGCTGTTCGCCAAGGTCGGCCCCGATCTCGATCTGCTGGCCATCGAAGACATCGCCCAAGTGGCGCTGCAAACGAAAGTGGACGGCCTTATCATCGGTAACACCACCATTGACCGCCCGGCCGGACTCAAGAGCCCCGAGGCGCCGGAGGCCGGCGGCCTCTCCGGCAAGCCGCTCACCGAGAAGGCCCGCTGGTGCATCGGCGAGATGTATAAGGCGGTCGGCGGCCTCATTCCCATCGTCGGCTGCGGCGGCATCATGAACGGCACCGACGCCTATCGTGCCATCCGCGCCGGCGCGTCGCTGGTGCAGCTCTATTCGGCGCTGGTGTTTTACGGCCCCGAGCTTGTCGTTTCCATCAAGCGCGACCTCGCGGAGCATCTGCGCAAAGATGGCTTCAAACATGTCGCCGACGCGGTCGGCGCGGATCATCGGAAGTAGAGCAGACAAGACATGACGAAAGTGCGCATCAACCTCGCCTGCACCGATTACGACCGCACGCGCCGCCTGTTCGACGGCAATGTCGGCATCGACGGCTGCGAGGTCTATCCCGTCGCCATGTCGCCTGAGGAAGCCTTCCACCGCAGCTTCAAGTTTCAGGAGTTCGACGTCAGCGAGCTGTCGATGTCGAGCTACATGACGCAAGTGTCGCGCGCCGGCAGCCCCTTCGTGGCGATCCCCGTGTTCCTGTCGCGCATGTTCCGCCATTCGTCGATCTACATCCGCACCGACAAGGGCATCAAAAGCCCGGCCGATCTCAAGGGCAAGATCGTCGGCATCCCCGAATATCAGATGACGGTCGGCCTGTGGATGCGCGGCATCCTGCAGGACGAATACGGCGTGAAGCCGGCCGACATCAAATGGCGCACCGGCGGCTTGGAGGAGGGCGGTCGCACGCCCTTCGTGCAGCTCGAACTGCCGGGCGGCGTCGAGGTCAAGCCGATCGACAACACGGAGACGCTGGCCGGCCTGTTGAACGAGGGCAAGATCGACGCGCTGCTCACCGCGCGCGCGCCCTCTTGCTTCGGCAAGAACCCCGCCGTGCAGCGCCTGTTCCCGGATTACCGAACCTCCGAGGAAGCTTATTTCAAGAAGACCGGCATTTTCCCGATCATGCATCTGGTCGGCATTAAGAAAGAGCTGGTCGAGAAGCATCCCTGGCTGCCGGTGAACGTCTACAATGCCTTCGTGAAAGCGAAGGAATGGTGTTACCGCGACATGGAGAAGGTCGGCCATTTGTTCACGACTCTGCCCTGGCCGGTCGACGAATTGGAAAAGGCCCGCGCCTTGATGGGACGCGACTTCTGGCGCTATGGTATTACTGAGAACGCCAAGGAATTGGACGCCATGACGCGCTATGCCTATGAGCAGGGCATGACGACGCGCCTGCTGACGCCGGGCGACCTGTTCGCGAAATCGACCACCGAATTGTTCAAGCTTTGATCCAGAGGGCTCCGATCGCTCGTAAAGAGCGCAAGCCCGCCATGAGGACGTTATGAAGATAGTTGTAGCAGTGAAGCGCGTGATCGACGCCAATGTGAAGGTCCGTGTCAAAGCGGACGGCACCGGTGTCGAGACGGCCAACGTCAAGATGGCGATGAACCCGTTCTGCGAGATCGCGGTGGAAGAAGCCCTGCGCATCAAGGAAGCGGGTGGCGCCGACGAGGTGGTGATCGTGTCCGCCGGGCCGCAAGGCGCGACCGAGACGATCCGCACCGCCCTCGCCATGGGCGCCGACCGCGGCGTCCATGTGTTGACCGACGCCGTGCTCGAGCCGCTGGCGGTGGCCAAGCTGCTGAAGGCCGTGATCGAGAAGGAGGCCCCCGGCCTCGTCATCCTCGGCAAGCAGGCGATCGACGACGATTGCAACCAGACCGGCCAGATGCTCGCCGCCGTGCTCGGCTGGGCCCAGGCGACCTTCGCCTCCAAGATCGAGATTTCCGGCGAGACGGCTGCGGTGACGCGCGAGATCGACGGCGGCCTGGAGAAGATTGCCGTCAAGCTGCCCGCCGTGGTGACGACGGACCTGCGCCTCAACGAGCCGCGCTATGCGTCGCTGCCGAACATTATGAAGGCGAAGAAGAAGCCGATCGAAACCATCGCGCCCGACGCCCTCGGCGTCGATATTTCGCCGCGCCTGACCGTGCTGAAGGTCGAGGAGCCGCCCAAGCGCTCCGCCGGCGTGAAGGTCGAGAATGCGGCCGAACTGGTCGCCAAGCTGCATGACGCGGGAGTGATCTGATGACCGTCCTCATCGTTGCCGAACATGACAACACGGCCGTGAGCCCGGCCACCCTCGCCACGGTCACGGCGGCCAAGCAGCTTGCCGAGAAAGGCGCGGGGGAGGTGCATTTGCTGATCGCCGGCGCCAACGCCAAAGCCGCCGCCGAGATGGCCGCCAAGATCCCCGGCATCGCCAAGGTGCGTTTGGCTGAGGCGCCGCAATTCGCCAGCCCGCTCGCTGAAGATGTCGCGGCGCTCGTCGTCGCGCTGGCCAAGGATTACAGCCATGTGCTGACGCCGGCGACCACCTACGGCAAGAACCTGCTGCCGCGCGCGTCGGCGCTGTGCGACAGCCAGCAGATTTCCGACGCCATCGCCATCGTCTCGGCGGACACCTTCGTGCGCCCGACCTACGCCGGCAACGCGCTCGCCACCGTGCAGAGCAAAGACGCCATCAAGTTCCTCACCGTGCGCGGCACCGCCTTCGATAAGGCCGCCCCGGCGGACGGCGCGGCCCCCATCGAGGCGGTCACCCCGCCGGCCGTGACGACCCTGGTGACGCATCAGGGCGCGCAGATTTCCAAGTCCGAGCGGCCCGAGCTGACGGCAGCGAAGATCATCGTCTCTGGCGGCCGCGGCATGCAGTCGGGTGAGAACTTCGTCATGATCGAGGAGATTGCCGACAAGCTCGGCGCGGCGGTTGGCGCCAGCCGCGCCGCGGTCGATGCCGGCTTCAAGCCGAACGATTTCCAGGTCGGTCAGACCGGCAAGATCGTCGCCCCGGAAATGTATATCGCCGTCGGCATCTCCGGCGCGATCCAGCATATGGCGGGCATGAAGGACAGCAAGATCATCGTCGCCATCAATAAGGACGAGGAAGCGCCGATGTTCCAGGTCGCCGACTACGGCATCGTCGGCGATCTGTTCAAGGTGCTGCCGGAATTGTCCGCCGAATTGGACAAGATCAAGAAGTAGTCGCCGCGTAGCTTGCAAAACGACAAAGGGCCGCCCGGTTGGGCGGCCCTTTCGTGTTTATAAGATGTGGTATTAGGCGCTTTTGCGGCCCGCTTCGATCTTGGCGACGATCTCGCCGGGAGTGATCGGCGTCTGGGCGATGAAGACGTTGAACTCCTTCAGCGCGTCTTCGATGGCCGACATGATGGCGGCCGCCGTCGGCACAACGCCGCATTCGCCGACGCCTTTGACCCCGAGCGGATTCAGGTAAGTCGGCGATTCGTGGTGCGACACTTCGATGAAGGGCACTTCGGGGGCGGTGATCAGCAGGTACTCGCCGAGGTTGGTGGTCACCGGCTGGCAATTGTCGTCGAAGCCCATCCATTCGTAGAGCGCGTTGCCGATGCCGTGCGCCACGGCGCCGACGATCTGGCCATCCACCACCATGGGATTGATCACCGCGCCGCAGTCGTGGGCGATGACGAATTTGTTGATATGCACGCCGCCGGTCTCGGCGTCGACCTCGACCTCGACGGCGGCGCAGCCGTTGGCATAGGCCATGTCGTCGACGACGAAATGCTCGGTGGCCTCCAGGCCTGGCGTCACGCCGTCGGGCAGCACGAAGCCGGCGACGCCAGCCACGCTTTTCGCAAGTTGCCCGAGGGTGATGGATTTGCTCGGATCGCTCTTGGCCTCGACCCTGCCGCCGATCAGATGCAAGTCCTCGATCGGTAATTTGAGTACCTTGCTGGCGATCAGCAGGGCCTTGTCGCGCACCTTGATGGCGGCGAGATGGGCCGACGAGCCGGCCATGACGGCGAGGCGGCTGTTGAAGCCGCCGAGGCCCATGGCGATGCTGCCGGTGTCGCCCGGCTTGGCGTTGATCAGCGAGATGTCGCCGCCGAGCTGCTCGGCGACGATCTGCGCAAACATGGTCTTGGTGCTCTGGCCCATGGCGGTCGCGCCGCTATAGACGTTGACCTTGCCGCTCGCCGGATCGACGCGCACGGTCACCGGCTCGAACGGGCCGCGCCCGGTGCCTTTGACGAAATTGGCGAAGCCGAGGCCGATGTGACGCCCCTCGGCGCGGGCGGCGGCCTGGCGGGCCGGGAAATCGGCGAGGCCGGCCTTGGCCAGCGCGTCGGCCTGGCAGGCGGGGTAGTTACCGGAATCCAGCACGACCTGACGGCCGCCGCGCGATTTCAGCGGCTTGGTATAGGGCATCTGGGCGGCGGTGATCAGATTGCGGCTGCGCACTTCGGCGCGGTCGAGCTTCAGCTCGCGCGCCACGCGATCGAGCATGCGCTCCATGCAGAACACGCCCTGCGGCTGGCCGGCGCCGCGCACGGGCGTGACCGGCACCTTGTTGGTCAGCGCCAGCTTCACGTTCATGAAGTAGGCGGGGATCTCGTAGGCCAGCGTGACGGTCTGCGCCGACTCGTAGGGCAGGTTGACGCCGCGCGCCGTGTAGGCGCCATGGTCGTGGACGATGCTGCCACGCAGGCCGAGTATCTTGGCATTGTCGTCGACGGCGATCTCAACGTCCCAATATTGGTCGCGCTCTTGCGTGGTGGCGACGAAATGCTCGCGGCGGTCTTCGATCCATTTCACCGGGCGGCCGGTGATATAGGCGGCGAGGGCCACGGCGACGTCTTCCGGATAGAAGATCAATTTCGGACCAAAGCCGCCGCCGACGTCGGGCGTGACGACGCGAATGCGCTCTTCTTCCCAGCCGAGCATACCGGCCAGCACCGAGCGGCCGGCGTGCGGCGTCTGGGTCGAGCTCCACAGGGTCAGCGTCTCGGAGAAGGGGTCGTAAGCGGCGACGTCGCCGCGGCATTCGATGGAATGACCGCCGCCGCGATGCTGCCACAGGCTTTCCTTGAACACGTGCGGCGCGCTGGCGAAGGCGGCATCGACATCGCCATAGCCCATGTCGAACTCGGCGAGGAGATTGTGCGGCGAGGACGAATGGACGAGCGGCGCGCCGGGCTTCAGAGCCTCGCGTGGATCGCCGACGGCGGGCAGCGGGTCGTACTCGACCATGACCAGGGCGGCTGCGTCTTCGGCGATGTAGCGGTTGTCGGCCAGCACGATAGCGACCGGCTCGCCGACATGGACGACTTCCAGGCCGGACAGCGCCGGGCGGTTGATGTCTTGCTTGTAGGCGGGGCTCGGCAGGCCGACGACGATGAATTCGGTGGCGAGATGCGGCAGCAGATCGTCGCGCGTCAGCACGCGATGGACGCCGGGCACCTCAAGGGCGGCCGAGACGTCGATGCTGACGACCTTGGCGTGGCCCATCGGGCTGCGCACGAAGGCGGCCTGCAGCATACCGGGCAGGTGCATGTCGTCGACGAACTTGCCACTGCCCTTCAGCAGATCGGGGTCTTCGACGCGCAGCACGCGGTTGCTGCGGAGCGGAGAACTGGGGGCGCTCATGGCTTGCGGCCCTCAGCCTTCAGACGCTTGGCGGCATCGAGCGTGGCGGCGACGATGGTTTGGTAGCCTGTGCAGCGGCAGAGATTGCCGGAGATGGCGATGCGGACCTCATCGGCGCTCGGTTCCGGATTGTCGCGCAGCAGCTCGATGATGGTCGTCAGCATGCCCGGCGTGCAAAAGCCGCATTGCAGGGCATGGTTGTCGCGGAAGGCCTCCTGCAAGGGATGCATCGGGGCCGTCTTGTCTTTCGGGTTGGGCGCCATGCCCTCGATGGTGTCGATGGCATGGCCGTCGGTCTGGACAGCGAGGGTCAGGCAGGAGCGGGCGGTGCGGCCGTCGAGCAGGATGGTGCAGGCGCCGCAGACGCCATGCTCGCAACCGACATGGGTGCCGGTCATGCCGAGGTCATGGCGCAGGAAGTCGGCCAGCGTCATGCGCGTCTCGACGTCGCGCGTGTGGGCCTGGCCGTTGACGGTGACGGTGATCTTGCGGCTTTCCATCAGCGCTTCACTTTGGCGAGGGCTTGCACGAGCGCGCGGCGGGTCAGCACGGCAGCAAGATGCTGGCGATATTCGACGGTGGCATGGACATCGGCGACGGCGTCGATGGCGCGGCAGATCTCGGCGGCATCGCGGAACAGTTCTTCCGAGGCTTTTTGGCCGACCAGCCGGGCCTCGACTGCGTCCATGCGCAGCGGCACGGCGGCGACGCCGCCCAGGGCCACGGCGGCGCGTTTGATGATGCCGCCAGCGTCGACATCGAGCAGGGCGGCGACCGAGACGACGGCGAAGTCGCCATGGCGGCGGGCGAACTCCAGGAAGCTGTAGCCATGTCCGGCGGGCCACAGCGGAATCTTGATGCCGATCAGCATCTCGTCGGGCTCGAGGTTCGGCGTCATGTAGGCGAGGGGAAACTCGCGGAAGGGAATGGCGCGCTCGCCGTTCGGGCCGGCAGCGGTGACGATAGCGTCACTTGCCAGGCAGACCAGCACCTGTTCGGCGGCGGGGTCGAGATGGCAGAGCGAGCCGCCGATGGTGCCGCGGTTGCGCGTCTGGCGATGGCCGACGTTGAGGATGCCTTCGCGCAGCAGCGGATGCTTGGCGGCGATCAGCTCGGAGAACTCGATGTCGCGCTGGCGCGTCATGGCGCCGATCTCGAGCGCGTTGCCTCCTTCTTTCGATGGGGCCTCGCGGATATAGGCGAGGCCGTCGATCTTGCCGAGGTCGATGACATGGTCGGGCAAGACGAAGCGCATGTTGAGCATCGGCATGAGCGACTGGCCGCCGGCGAGCAGCTTGGGATTCTCAAGCGTGCTCAGCAGCGAGACCGCCTCGGCGACGGTGCGCGGATCATGATAGCTGAAGGGAGGCGGTTTCACGGCTGGGCGGACCGTCTAAGAACGCAAATAAAATCAACGGGTCGGAATAGAGAATGCCAAAAATGGCAGTTATTCCAATAAAGTAACGCTACCCGCTTTGGGCAGCAGAATCAACTTAAAGGACGGCGTGGGGCCGGTCAGCCGTGGCGGATTTTCGCCGTGGAAATGACCGTGAACACGCCCAGCACAAGGAAGCCGGCGGAGACGTAAAACACGTTCTGCGGCGCCATGTGGTCGAGGATCAGGCCGTAGAAGATCGGCGCGATACTGCCGCCGAGGCTTTGGCCCGAGAAGACGAAGCCGAACACCTTGCCCGACTGGCCCTTGGGTGCGACGTCGCGCACCATGAGATCGCGCGCCGGACGGATGACGCCGAGGAAAAAACCCGCCAGCGGGAAGAGCAGGATCATCAACGCGTAGGGCAGCGGGAAAAGCCCGATGCTGGCGACGATAGCGGCCGCGGCGAGGAAGCCGAGGCCGGCGAACATGCTGGCGCTCATCGGCAGCTTGTCGGCGAGGTAGCCGCCGGCCAGCACAGCGAAAGCGCTCGCCAACATGTAGCCGGTCACCGAGAAGCCAAGGGCCCATTCCGGAATGTCGTGCATCTTGGTCAGGGCCGAGATCGAGAAGCTAGAGATGCCGCCGCTCGCCATGGTGGAAATGACGAAGAAGCCGAACAGCGACAGCACCGGCGCGTTGAGGATCATGCCGAGTTTGGCCTGAAACCAAGTCTGTTTGGGGGCGTTCAGGTCAACCGGTTCGGCCTTCTTCTTTTTCGGCGCGCCACCTTCGTCCTTGAGGGCGCCCCATTGGCTGGCGAGCAAAGCAGCCACGACGATGCCGGCGAGCGACACGATCAGCAGGGAGATGCGCCAATTCCACAGAGCGGCGAGCCCGACCACCACGGTCGGTGCGCAGGCGAAGCCGAGATGGCCGGAGAAGGTGTGGACCGAGAAGGCCCGTCCCATCCTCTCCTGCGCCACCGAGGCGTTGAGGATGGCGTAGTCGGCCGGATGGAACACGCTGTCGCCGATGCCGCCGAGCAGAATGAAGGCGATGAACAGCCAATAGATGTCCACCGTGGCGAAGAGGGCGTAGCCGACCACGGTCATTATGAGACCGGTGAGCAAGACCAGCTTGGCGCCGAAGCGATCGACGATGAAGCCGGCGGGCAATTGGGCGACAGAGGTGGCGAGGCCGCGCAACGTCAACAGCGCGCCGAGCGCCGTATAGCTCAAGCCGAGATCGGCGTTGATGAAAGGAAACAGCGGCGGCAGGCAGAAGGAATAAAAATGACTGAGAAAATGGCCGGTGCAGACCAGACCCATGATCTTGCCGTCCTGCCGCATACTCTCGGCTGTCGCCGTCATTGTCGCCCCCAAATCACCATTGCGGCTGTGCCGCTTAATCTCCCTGGCGATCTTTATACGCGCTGGCGCGGGAGGCGCATATTGCGAAAAACGACGCAAAACGGCACCAATCCCGCACAAGAAAAAGGCCGGTCCCTTGAGGGGCCGGCCTTCGTCGTCGTGATGCGTCGGCTTAGATCTTGTACTTGCCGCGGATATTCGGCGAGAAGAGATCTTCGGGCTTCAAATGGCGCTGGGCGATACCCTGCTCGAAGGTCCACTTGAGGAAGGCTTCGATCGTGGTGCGGTTGTCCTCGATGCCGTAGGGGAACATGTCCTTGCCGAACATCTGCTTGCGCTTCTCGGCATAGTCGAAGCCCCAGGGAACCGGGAAGCGCGAGGCGGTCATCTCGAGGCAGCGGGCGACCGAACGGTCCTTGGCCTTCTCGAAGGCGTTGAACAGGTTGACGGCGACCCAGGGGTTCTTATCGAGCACGTCCTTGCGGATGGCGATGACATGCATGATCGGGAAAATCTTGGTGCGCTTGTAGTAGGCCTCTTCGACGCTCTGATAGTCGGCGAACAGGCGGACGATGCCCGGGTGGCCCTCTTCGAACTGGTGCGGCGGATGGGCGCTCATGATGGCGTCGACGTCGCCGTCGATCAGCAGCGTGCCGAGCGACTTGTCGGGACGCGGCGTCACCTTCACGCCGGCCGGCAGGTTCAGCTTCACCTTTTCGATGCGGCCCGGCTGGTTGACGCCGGCCTGGTACCAGTCGATCTCATTGAGCTTAATGCCGGCGTCGTCGACCAGCACGCCGCGGGTATAGACCGAGGCCGTTTGCGCCCATTCCGGCGTGCCCATCTTCTTGCCGCGCAGGTCCTTCAGCTCCTTAATCGGGCTGTCTTTGCGAACGTAGATGTTGGACAGGCGGAAGACGCGCGACGGGAAAACCGGAATGCCGACGATGTCGGGGTTGTCGCCCGAGACCTGGGCGACGAACTTCGCAAAGGACATCTCGGAGACTTCCCATTCGCGGTTGAGCACGAAGCGGTAGAAGATCTCCTCAATCTCGAAGTTGAGATAATTGATGTCGATGCCCTCGACCGGAACGCGGCCGGTCATCAGGTCCGTGATGTGGTCATATTCACTGGTCGCAATGGTGAGTTGCAGCTTCGACATGAAATTCCTCGATGACTGACGATTGAAAAAAAACACGCGCCTTCCGATCACAACGACGGGCGAGGCGCGCGGTGATTATTTGACCGACGATCCCTGCATGTCTTTCGGGATCATCACAGTGAAGAGCGCGACGATCATGAAGATCGACAGAAGGTAGAATACCCATTCGGGCTGGCCGATATCGAGCAGATAGCCGAACGGAACGGGGGCGAGGGCGGAGCCGCCGGCGATGCCGGTGGAGACGAAGCCGAAGACCTTGCCGGTGGAGCCCTTGGGCGAGGCGGCGCGCACCATCATGTCGCGCGCCGGGCGGATGATGCCCTGGCCAAGGCCCATCAGCGCCATGATGCCGACGAGGATGCCGATGCTGAGATCGAACCAGGCGATGCAGGCGGTGATGAGGGCGCTGAGCACGAAGACGATGGCGGCGACGATGTCGTGGCGCTTGGTGCGGTCGGAAATCTCGCCGCCGATCAGGATGCCGCCGGCGCTGGAGAACAGATAGACGGTGAGGGCGAGGCTGGCGGTGGTCACCGGCGTGCCGTGCAAGCTGGTCATGGCCGAGACGAAGAAGGACTGGATCCCCGCTGCCGCCATGGAGAGCACGCCGAAGAACAGCATGAACAGCATCATCGGCGCCGAGAGCAGTAGCGCCCAACCGTCCTTCACGCCGGGATCGGCTTGCGCCTTGTTGTCCTGCTTTTTCGGAATGGCGTCATCGCGCAGGCTATTCCACTGGGTGGCAAGCGCGAACATCACCAGGATGCCGAACAGGCCGACGAGCGTCAGAGCGACGCGCCAGCCGAACTGGCTGGACAGGATGATCATGGTCGCCGGCGCGACGGCCGAGCCGAGATGGCCCGCGAAGGTGTGGATCGAGAAGGCGCGGCCCATGCGGCTGCTATTAATCGAGCTATTGAGGATCGCGTAGTCGCACGGGTGGAATACGCTATTGCCGACCGCGATCAGGATGGCGAGCGGGATGAGCTGCCAGAAGGCTTGCGCGAAGCCGACAAGTGCGACGGCGCTCGACATGATGATGAGACCGGCGGTCAGTACTTTGCGCGAACCGAAGCGGTCGACGAGGAAGCCCATGGGAATCTGGGCGATCGCCGAGGTGCCGAAGATCACCGTCATGATCAGACCGAGCTCGGCGAAGCCGACATTGAAATCGGCGGCGAGGAAAAAGAACAGCGGCGGCAAGGCGAGGATATAGAAATGGCTCATGAAGTGGCCCGTCGATATCAGGCCGAGAATCCTGATGTCTTGCCGGGTTGTGCCGATCGTCGCCGAAGCGTCCATGCTCGTCTTACTCTTGTGAAGCCGTTTCCACGCCTCGATGCGCTCGTTACCTATTTCTTCAAGACGCCGGGGCTGGAGAATAGCAGTGACTTGATGACCAGCGGCACGACGTTGGTCGGGCGGATCATCTCGCCGATATCGACATAGTCGAATTCTTTGAGCGAGACGCCATCGACCGAAATGATGTCAGCCTTCACGTCGCATTCCCGCTTCAGCACGACGCCGAGTGTCTTGCCGATGTCGCCGTCGAGCATCAGCACCAGGGGCTGGGCACCGGCTGCCGTCTTGGGCAGGGCGGCAACGATGCCATCGGCGACGGCCTTGATGCGGGCGTGCAGAGGATCGCCCTCCCAGCGCAGCGACAGGGCGATGGCGATCTCGCCTTCCTTGAAGTCGAAGCGAGTGAAGGCCTTGAGAATGGCCTCTTTGACGTCCTTGGCAGAAATTTCGTCGGTGGCGAGGGATACCTTGGGCGACAGCACCGGCACGTTGCGCAGCGGCAGCGCGTCTTGATTGGTGATCGAAATGGTGTTGCCCGAAACCTGCACGGAGAACTGCGAGGCGCCGATCACGGTGGCGCGAATGCCGGCGCCCGGATCGTAAATTTTATAGGGAATCTTTTTCGACTTGAGACGGCGCACGATGGCGTCGGCGAGGAACTTGCCGAGATCGCCATAATCGTTGGTCTCGCGGCCGTAGATGAATTCCGACACGCCGCCGGAGAAGGTAATGCCGACCGGCACCGGGTCCTTCGGCAGCGGTTCGGTCACCAGCATGTCCTTGGCGTGGCCGGTGGCGTCCGTCTGCATCACATGGGCGACCAGGACGTCGGCCATGACGTCGCAGATTTTGGTCTTTTCGTCGTCGCTGAGCTTCTCGCCCTTCTTCAGGGTGATGCCGGCCTGCGCGGCATGCTTGATCGCCGGGCCTTCGATGCGGACCATGCGGCCTTCGGCGTCGAACGCGATGAGGCGGCCGCCGACTTCGAAAGCGGTGGTCTGCAGCAACTGGCCCTTTTCGACGAGGCCGAGCTTGGTGGTGCCGCCGCCGATGTCGATATTGAGGATGCAAGCCTTCTCGCGGCGCGACAGGGCAACCGCGCCCGAGCCGTTCGCGGCCATGGCGCATTCAAGATGGTGACCGGCGGACGCAGTGACGAACTTGCCGGTCTCACCGGCGAACAGATGGGTGATCGCCTCGGCGTTGTTGCGCTTGAGCGCTTCGCCGGTGAGGATGACCGCGCCCGAATCGATATCATCGCGCGTCAGGCCGGCTTCCTTGTAGGCGCCGTCGATGAACGACGAGAGTTGCGCGACGTCGATGGTGTTATCGTCCAGTTTGTAGGGCGTCAGCAGAATGGGCGAGCGCCACAGCACTTCGCGGCCGACGACCACAAAGCGGCTGGATAGCGCCGTGGTCAGGCGCTGCAGGTGCACGCGCGAGAACATCAGATGCGAGGTCGAGGAGCCGATGTCGACGCCGACAGTCTTGAGCTCGACGTTATCGGCCGCCCAGATGACGTCGGCGACCGCCTGCTGTTGCTCGGGGGTCATATGGCCGTGGTCGAAGTCTAGGTCGTGCATGATCAGCTCTTCTTCATCTACGTTCTTCATGATTACCCATTTCGCTTAGCGGAATAACTTTGGCGGAAATTGGTCGGCAAGAGCGGCCAAAACGGCGCTCAGGCAGTGGCCGGACCATAGAGGATAGCCCGATGCCCCGCAACGGCTGGAAAGCCAGGATTGGCAACGGTTTCGGAGACAGAAATGGGCCGCGACGACAGCTCTGAAAAGGGCCTTCTTAAGATCGCCGAACATGGCCATTTTCATCGAAAATATCGCCCATCTGGGAGGTCACGCCGGTCTTGGCGATCTCGGCGAGCCAAATCGGATGGATGCGCGGATCCTGGTCCTCGTATTCGACCTGACGGCCGCCCTCGGCAATGCTGGTGTCGACCGCGCCTTCGACACCCTTGCGGCGCATTTCGGTAAAGGGATAGCGCCGGCTGCCGACGGCGATCGCCATGTAACGGGCCGGCTCCGGCGCGGTGTTGAAATGTTGATGGAACATCCAGAAGGCCGGCGCATAGATGATGCCGTGGCGCCAGGGGATCTGCTTGAAGTCCTTGTCGCCCTCGTACCAGACCAGCGTGTAGCCCGAGCCGTTGACGGCGAAGATATGCACGCCGTTCATATGGCGGTGGCCCTTCTTGTAGCGCGCCGTCGGAATTTGCGAGATGTGGGCGTGCATGGTGCCGTCGGCCAGGATGAAGCAGATGTTGGCGGAGCCCTTGCCGCGCGCGTCCCAGGTTTTCAATTCGAGGGCGGTGAGATCGGGGACGAAATTCGTCTCCCACATATGCCGGCCCGGACGCATTTCGATGAAGTCGCCATCACCGTCGAAATATTTCGGATCGCCGACGCGATCGGCAAAGACGAACGGATTATCGAAGACGAACTGGTGATTGTGGAACAGGTTCATCACCAGCGGCAGGTCATGCGTGCAAGTGATCAGCGCGCGTTCGCGGCCCGAGCCATTGAAATGCTGATAGCGGCAGTTTAGCGGGATGGCGAACATGCTCTTCGGCCCCCACTCGAAGGTGTGCTTGCGTCCATCGGGCGTCCACACCGTCGTCGAGCCGTGGCCGTCGATGACGTAGGACACTGCCTCGAAGAGATGCTTCATCGGCGCCGTCTTGCGGCCGGGATCCAATTCGAGGGCGAAGCAGGACACGAAGTCGCCGCGTCCCGCGACATGCAGGAAGGCGCCCTTGGCGTCAAAGCGGGCCCACGGCCGCGTCGAGCAGTCGAAGGCGTCGAGGCCGAAGTCCTCATAGACCGGCAAGCCTTCGCTCTTGGTCCAGTCGAGGTAGGGATCGAGCAGAAATTTCTTAGCGGGGTCGCTCGGCATGCCCTTCAAGTCGTCCGGCATCGTCATCCTCCCAACGGGCGCGGCGGCGCGTTGATCGGCCGGCCATCGCTGTACATGCCAATGCAGGGAAGGGCGCTCTTCGAGCGTCACCCATCTCCGCGTTTCGTCCCTGTGCGGCGGGCCTTATCGACCCTGCCTTGCCGTTATTATCGTTATTCTGTGGTCTTTTCGACTGTTAAAAGCAAAACGGCCGGACTTTTCAGTCCGGCCGTTTGTAGAGATGAGGCGAAGCGGCGAATTACTTCACCAGCAGGTCGCCGTACTGCGATTCGTCGATCTGGTCGGCCATATTCGACTTCACGCCGTTCTTCTTGAGCTCCGTGAGATAGATCCCGTGGATGCGCTTGTCCTGGTGCTCGAACTCGATCTGGTTGCCGCCCTTTTCGACCGACGTGTCGACGCCGCCGCTGAACAGCTTACGCTTGCTGTCGGTGAAGGGATAACGCATCGAGCCGAGTGCGATCGCGAGGTAACGCGCCGGGGTCGGGTTGGTGTTGAAGTGCTGATGGAATAGGCCTTCCGTCGGCACGAACACGACGCCGTGCTTCCAGTCGATGCGCTTGAAGTCCTTGTCCCCCGGCATCCAGCAGAGCGAGTAGCCGGTGCCATGCACGGTGTAAACGTAGAAGTCCGGACCGTGGCGGTGGCCCTTCTTGTAGGTGCCGACCGGCATTTCCGACGAGTGGGCATGCATCGTACCGTCGGCCAGGATGAACTTCATGTTCGACGAGCCCTTGCCGCGCGCGTCCCAGGTCTTCAACTCGAAACCAGAGAGATCGGGGACGAAATTCGTCTCCCACATGTTGCGGCCTGGACGGACCGGGATGAACTCGCCTTCGCCGGCGAAATAGTTGTCGCCGCTCTCGCGGTCGGTGAACTGGAAATCGTTGGCGAAGATGAAATCGTTGTTGTGAAACAGATTCATCATGATCGGCATGTTGTTCACCACCGACAGGCGGGCACGTTCCTTGCCAGAACCGTTGAAGTGCTGGTACTTCGCGTTCAGCGGCAGGGCGAACAGGCTTTTCGGCTGCCATTCGAAGGTGTGCTTGCGGCCGTCCGAAGTCTCGACGACGGTCGAGCCGTTACCCTCGATGACATAGACGACGGCTTCGAACATGTGTTTCTGCGGCGCGGACTTGCCGCCCGGCAATAGGTCGATCACGAACATCGAGGTGAAGTCGCCGCGGCCATCGAGATGCACGATGGCGCCGTTGGTACCGAAGCGCGCCCAGGGCTTGGTCTCGACATCGAACAGATCGAGGCTCAGCGCCTCGATGATCGGCACGCCCTCGTCCTTCGCCCAATCGCCGTAGGGGTCGAGCAGGAACTTCAGGTCGGCGTTGGCTGTCTGGCTCATATTCGAGTCTCCGAAATAAAAAAACCGCATGTGCTATAGCGAATTTAGCACATGCGGTTCTATACAAAAGTGCTCAAGTAAGGCGCAATTTTATTGCCGCCCAAGCCATTTTGCTATGGCAGCGCCCCGCTATTTGGTGGCTTTGCGACCCGAACGCTTCAACTCCTTGTTCAGGATGTCGCCGGCGTCGCCGATCCCGTTGAGATAATGCTCCCAAACGGCCAGGTTCTGACGGCCGGCTTCGACGACCTCGGACTCCATGCGCAGTTCCTTGGCGAACTTGCTGACGTTCTTCCAGCCGAGGTCGGAGTGGACCTCGTCGGCGACTTCGTGAAGCTTGAAGAAGCCCAGCTTGTCGTCGGGCAGGCCGAGGGTCTTCTTCCAGCGCAGACGCTCATGGCCGAACCAGCCGTGCTTCTTAAGCTCGCCGCCCTTGCCGTAGCCGGAAATGTTGGCGCGTTCGGCGACGACGTTGGCGACCAGACCGAGCAGCCAATGCTTGTTGTCCATCAGGCCGTGCCAGGCGTTCCAGGCGAGCTGGGTGGACTTCAGCGGGGTCGCGGCGCGGATCTTCGCCTTCGACATGCCGGCGGCCAGGCCCAGGTTTTCCAGGATCTGCCAATGCGGCAAACCGCCGCCGTGCTCGTCGTCGGCGATGATCTCTTCAGCGGCGGCGCCGATGACGCGCAGACGAGTTTCCCAGTCCGGGCAGTTCGTCGCGACCTTCAGCTTGAGCACCGAGTTGCGATAGCGGGTGTTCTGGCGATGCTGGTAGACGAACATCTGCGCACGGCCTTCGTTGAAGGGCTCGTGGAAGAAGCGCGTGTTGTTCATGAAGTCTTCGACGACCTGGTCGAGGTCTTTCAAGACGCCAGTGGCCTTCGGATCGCGGGGCATGGGATTACTCCAAATCTCTGGAAGTGGGTCGAACGACGGGCCGGTGGGTAAGCGGCAGCAGGGACGTTCGGAACATGGCGCCTTCTGGCGGGCGCCGGTGATGGGTCAGAGATATAAGAGGGCCCACCCATCTACAAACATAAAATCACACTACGATCTAAGTGATTTCAATATATGGAGATTGCGAAGCAGTATCGATGCGAAGCATTCGCAATAACTGCTGTGGAGACACTCACACTGCGCATAGTCCTGCGAAGTTAAAGCATCGTCCTGAAACGCAAAGGGCGCGCTTTCGACAAGCGACGCGCGCCGCGATGGCGTGAATTAGGCGCCGCGTTTACTCGACCGCGCGCCACGACCATTGGCCGCTGCCGATGCCTTCCTGCACGACGGTGCGGATGATCTGGCGCACTGCGTTGCTCGCCTTCGATGATGGGCGCTTGCTCGAATAGGCGAGGAACATGTTGCGCGACAGATTGGGCGCCGTGATGGTGCGTGCCGTCAGGCGGCCGTCTTCGACTTCGCGCTTCACCGCGCCCATGCCGAGGATGGTGTAGCCGAGATCCTTCTCGATCAATTCCTTCGTCGCCGGCACCGAATCGATCTCGAGCGTGATCTTGAGTTCAAGCTCCTGCTGGTTGGCGACTTCATCAACGATGCTGCGCAGGCCATGCGGCGGCGAGGGCAGGATCATCGGCAATTCGGCGATCTGCGCAAAGGCGATGCTGTCGAGACCGCTGTTCTTACCGCGCTTGGCCGACGGTTTGGCGAGCGCGCTGTTCGGCGGGCCGACGAGGCAGAGGTCTTCGGTCAGCATGGGCTCGCAAACCAGTCCGCGCACGGCGGCAGGGTTGTAGGAGAAGGCCATGTCGAGCCGGTCGTTCTCGACCCACTCCATGAGGTTCTCGCTCATGCCCTCGACGATGCTGAGGGACACGTTGGGCAATTCGGCGCGGCACTTCTGCACGAGCGCGCTGGCCAGCACCAGGTTGACGGTGGGGGTGACGCCGACGGCGATCTTGCCGCGCGGCGGGCCGGCGAAGTCGATCAGGTGCAGCTTGGCGCGCTCGATCTGGCGCAGCACGATCAGCGCATGGTCGCGCAGGATCAGGCCGGCTTCGGTGGCCGACACGCCGCGCGAGTGGCGGTTGAGCAGCTTGACGCCCAATTCCTCCTCGAGCTTGCGGATTTGCAGGCCGAGCGCGGGCTGGGCGACATGGAGATATGCGGCCGCCTTGCTGAAGCTTTTCAGTTCGACGATGCGCAGGAAGTAACGAAGTTGTCTGATAGTCATAATGTGGCTGAGGATAGCCTCAATATAACAATACTGTCTAGTCTAAATGCGCCTGATACTCTTTCGCATTTTGAATGTGGCTGTTGAAGCTGTGCGGGCTGGGGCGTTGACGGGCCTGAAAGGGGCGTTCGATACTCACGGCAAGCCGGCGGCGACAGATCGCCGGCACGAACAGGGAGTAAACGCGATGGCGATGAGACAGGCCCTTCATGGGCCGCGGATGCTGTTGTCTGCCATGTTGTTGGCCGCGATCGGCCTGGCGCTCGGCGCCGGGGCGGCCGCCGCGCAGCAGTCGGTCGAGCAGTTCTACAAGGGCCGGCAGATCAAGTTCATTCTCGGCTCGGCGGGCGGCGGCGGATACGACGCCTACAGCCGCGTGATCACCCGCTACATGGGCCGCTATATCCCCGGCAATCCCACCTTCGTCGTGCAGCAGATGCCGGGCGCCGGCGGCCTCATCGCCGCCAATTACATCTATGGCATCGCACCGAAGGACGGCTCGGAGATCGGCATGACCGGCCGCGCGGCAGCCATAGAGGCGCTGATCAATCCGGCCGACAAGAGCGTGAAGTTCGAAGCGACCAAGTTCAATTGGATCGGCACGCCGCAGCAGGAAATCGGCATCATGCTGGTGTTGACCAGCACGCCGATCAAGACGCTCGACGATCTCAAGACCTACGAGCTGACGGCCAGCAGCACAGGCCGCGCCGCCGCCACCTCCGTCTATCCACGCCTGCTGAACAATCTGTTCGGCACAAAGTTCAAGGTCATCGAGGGCTACAAGAGTTCGCAGGAAGCCTTGCTGGCGCTGGAGCGCGGTGAAGTGGTGGCCCATTCGTCGGGCGGCTCGTCGTCGGCCTTCCGCAACCGCATCGAGCCCTGGCTCAAGGCGGGCACGGTCAAGATGCTGATGCAGGTGGCGAGCGAGAAGGATCCGACCCTGCCGGCCGACCTGCCGCTGATCACCGATCTGGCGCGCAACGACGCCGACCGCCAGATTCTCGAGCTGGTGCTGGTGCAGCAGGTGATGGGGCGGCCGATGATGGCGCCGCCGAACATGCCGGCCGATCGCGTCAAAGCGCTGCGCGACGCGTTCGACAAGACGATGCTCGACAAGGACTTCGTCGCCGAATGCGACAAGCAGGACCTGGAGGTCAATCCGGTGGGCGGCGCGAAGCTCAACGCCATGCTCGAGCATGTCTATCAGACACCGAAGCCCGTGGTGGACCGGGTCGCCGAGCTTCTCGCCAGGGATTAAGCGCCTAAGCTTTGGGCGTGAGTTTTTAATGCATAAAACAGGGGCTAATAGGAAATAAAATAATAAACATCTTGTAAAAGACCCTTGGATTCGCTCTCGCGAGACCTTAAGTACTCTCCTGCTGAGACGGTTCGCCACGGCTGGCTTGCCCCCCGAGCTTCAGCCCCATGGGGCGAACCGTTTTGGCCCTCCTTCATTGAGGGCCATGACCATCCAGGAGAGATCAATGAACGCCCCCCATTTCGCGCGCCTATGGCGCGCCCTGCTGCCGACCATGGCGGCTTTCGCGATCGCCGCCGGCTTCGCCGCAGCTCCTGCGGCCAATCAAGCTTGGGCGCAAGACAGCGCCGCCTTCTACAAGGGCAAGACCGTGCGCATTGTCGTCGGCTTCGGCCCCGGCGGCGGTTATGACGCCTACGCGCGCATGATCGCGCCGTATCTTGAGAAAGAGCTCGGCGCGACGGTGATCGTCGAGAACCAGCCTGGCGCCGGCGGCCTCATCGCCATCAACCGCATCGCCATGGCGCAGCCCGACGGCCTGCAGCTCATGCTCGTCAACGGCACCGCTGCGGGCGTCGATCAAATCCTCGACACACCGAACGTGCGCTATGACCTCGCCACGCTCGATTATCTCGGCATCGTCAGCGCTTCGCCGTGGGTGTGGCAAGTCGCCGTCGACGGCAAGCGCAAGACGGTCGCCGATTTCCTCAACAGCAAAGAGCCCAACCGCTGGGCCGGCGCGGGCCCGACCGGCGGCCTGTCCGACGGCGCCGCGATGACCTGCGAAGCGCTGCAGCTTCCCTGCAAGGTCGTCATCGCCTACCAGGGCAGCAACGAAGCCGCCATCGCCGTGTTTCGCGGCGAGATGGACTCGATCATCACGTCCGACTCGACGGCCGCCAACTATGTGAAGTCGGGACAGGCTGTCGCCGTCACGACGATCGGCCGCAAGCGCTCGCGCTTCCTGCCCGACACGCCGACGGTGTTTGAGGCGACCAAGCTGACGCCGGAACAGGAGTGGTGGTTCGACTTCCGCGCCAACCTCGACGCGCTCGGTCGCGTGCTGGTGACGACACCGAACACGCCGAAGGATCGCTTGGCCTTCCTGCAGGCGGCGACCAAGAAGGTGCTGACCAATTCGGCGCTGATCGCCGAAGGCGAGAAGACCCAGCGCTATGTCGATTACATCGGCCCGGAAGAGACCAAAAAGATTGCCACGAGCGTCGGTAATATCACGCCTGACCAGCAAAAGCGCGTGGTCGACGTGGTCATGAAGAAGTACCGCTAAGCCTGCGTATCCGGCTCGGCGTTGAGGCGGCGAAAGCCGCCGCGCTTACCAGTCCGCGTAACATCAGCGTATGCGTAAAAATCGGGGATGCGGGCAACTGCATCCCCCTTTTCATGCCCGCTTTCTGCGCACAATGAAGTGCTTTCGCGCCGCGTAGCGCGCAATTGACCGGCGCGGGTAGGGTGCTAGTCTTCTAGATGAGGCAGGCGGCCAACGAGCTGCTGTTATTAAACCGAGCCAAAACCGGCCGGCCAACTGGGAGATTTTCATGACCGCGACTTTAGTCGGGCGTGCGTTGCGCGCCTTCGTGCCTGCCGCGCTGCTGATGGCGAGCGCTGCCGCGCTATCACCTGCGTTCGCGCAAGACGCCGCGTCGTTCTACAAAGGCAAGACGGTGAAGATCATCGTCGGCTTCGGGCCGGGCGGCGGCTACGATTCATATGCGCGCATGATCGCGCCCTATCTCGAGCGCGCGATCGGCACCACTGTGCTGGTCGAGAATCAGCCGGGCGCCGGTAGCCTGACATCCCTCAACCGCCTGTATGCCGCGACGCCGGACGGTCTGCAGATGACTTTGGCGAACGGTACCGCCGCCGGCCTTGGCCAGTTGCTCGATCAGCAGAACGCGCGCTACGACCTCGCCAAGTTCGAGTATTACGGCATCGTCAGCGCCTCGCCGTGGGTTTGGTTGGTCAAGCCCGATTCGAAATACCAGACGCCGCAAGACGTGATCAAAGCTGGAGAAACGATCCGCTGGGCCGGCTCGGGGCCGACCGACGGCCTGTCGGACGGCGGCGCCGCCACCTGCGAAGCGCTGCAGCTGAAGTGTAAGCTGATCATTGGCTATCAAGGGACCAACGAGGCGGCGCTCGCTGTGTTTCGTGGCGAGATGGACGCGGTCTATTTGTCCGACACTTCGGCCAATAACTATGTCAAATCTGGCCAGGCGAGGGCGCTCGCCAACATGAGCCGCGAGCGTTCACGTTTTTTCCCGGATCTGCCGACGGTCTTCGAGATGGTTCAGATGCCGGCGGAGAACGCTTGGTGGCTCGATTTCCGCGGTGATCTCGACAAACTCGGCCGCGTCATGATGACCACGCCCGGCGTACCGGCCGACCGCGTCGCCTATATGCAGGCGAAGATCAAGGAAGTGCTGAGCGATGAGAAGCTCAAGGCAGACGGCGAGAAGAGCCAGCGCTATGTGGACTTCATCGGTCCGGACATCGCCAAGAAGACGGCGGTCGGCCTGGTCGGCAGCGTAACGCCCGAACTGCGCGATCGCGTTGAGCATGTGCTGATCAAAAAATATCACTGATTGGCAAGAAACGCGGAGCAGGGGCCGGCCAGCTGCCGGCCGTTTCTTTAGCCATTCCAGATGGAACGGTCTTCATCATTCGGTTTTAGTGTGTGAAACTACACCGGTATGCGCCAGAGTGGCCCGGCGCTGTGTGAAACTTGTGAGGCAGGCTTATTTTTAAGCCGTTACTGACTGTCCTCGGCGAATTTGTCCGCCGTCTTCGGCAAGGCCGCTTCCGCGCCGCGGCGCGCTGGATGGTCGGCCTGATATCCGATGAAAATCTTCTGACGATGCTGCGCAAGCATTTGCAAGTCGTCCGCACCTTGAGCCGGCGCTATAGCCACGGTTTGGCAAACGAGAATCCCGGTCTGGCGACCAAATATCTGCGGCAATATCTCGCGTCCGGCTTCAACAAGCAGACCCGCCGCGACATTCTCGAGTTTCACTACGGCTATCTCGAAGGCCATGTCGTCGACGACTTTTCGACCGTGATCCGCGAAGAGCCGTTGCTATGGTGGCATGAGGGTGAACACTGCACGTGTTCGATTCGATTGTCGTTCAACGAACTTGATCATCGCGAGGGCGATCTCTCTCTCGTGTTCTTTGTGGGAGACATCTATCTCTACGAAATGTCCTTCACCCTCGCGCCGGGCAGTGCCATCGGGGCGAGTGCGAAAGCGGCCATGCTGATCGCCCGTGTGCAGGGCGCCAAGGATCGCTTTGATGATATTCGGATGGTGACTAAGGATTGTGGCGATATCCCGCCGCAGCTCCTGCTCGCGACGGTGGCTTTTCGAATCGCAGAGACACTCAACATCGATCTGGTGTGCGGCGTCAGCAATGGCGAGCAACTGTGGAACAAGGATAAGGCCGTGCTGTTCAATTACGACGCCTTCTGGGAAAAGTTCGAGGCGCGCAAGAACGGTCGCGGTTTTTTCGAAATCCCGATCCCCTACATGCAAAAGCCGCTCGATCAGGTCAGCGCCACTCATCGCCGCCGTACGCGGCTGAAGCGCGAGTTAAAGGCGCGTGCGGCTCAGGTCGCCGGCGATAATTTTCGAGACAAATACTTGCGCTCGAGGCCGGCTGGAACGGCGACGCAGGGCATTTCGGGCGGCCCGGCGATCGCCTAGAGGCTTGCGTTTACGCCGGCAGGCCCCCGCGCCATTTTATTGCGTGGCGTTCGCTCTTTGAGAAGGCCTCGCAGTCGCGATTTTGCCGGGCGATCCGTCCATTGACCCCCCTCTGGTCACGTATCGCTCGTAGGTCAAAACGGTATAGCTAGCTAGGCATTATGGTTTTGTTTTTACCGCCCCGGTTTGCTACTTAGCAATCGACTCCGCGCTGAGAAGAGGCGACGCCGAAGATGTTCGGACAAGCCCCTAGCACTTAAGCTTAGGCACGGCGGGTGAGGCAGCTGTCCATAAGCCGTATTTGCATATCGAATGCCGCGCGATCGTTCGCGAGGCCATGTCCGGCAAGACAGACTTCAACCGTCACCGGCGGTTTGGTGGGAGCGAGAGGCGCAAGCCTCGTTCCGTCACCCGTTCCTCGAACAAGAGAGACTCACAGTGGCACAGACGAAAGACACGACCGTGAAGGCGTCCAAGAAGACGAAATACGATAGCCCGCACGAGGACCTGCGCGAGTGGCTGACCCGCGCCGAGGCCCTGGGTGAGTTGCAGAAGGTCGAAGGGGCCGATTGGAACCTCGAGATCGGCGCCATCGCCGAAATGATCTATCACGCAACCCCGGAAAACCCGCCGGCGATCCTGTTCGACAACATCCCGGGCTATCCGAAGGGCTTCCGCATCCTCTCGGGCATGACCGCGTCGCCGAACCGTCTGGCCATGACGTTGGGCTTGCCGGAGCCGAAGGGTCCGATGGACGTCGTGCGCGCTTACCGCGACCGCATGAAGGACTTCAAGACGATTCCGTCGCGTTTCGTCAACACCGGTCCGATCCTCGAAAACGTCGATCGCGACGGCGATGTCGACATCTTCAAATTCCCCGTGCCCTTCCTGCATGAGCTCGACGGCGGCCGCTACATCGGCACCGGCGACTGCGTCATCATGAAGGATCCGGACTCCGACTGGGTGAACTGCGGCACCTACCGCGTCATGGTGCATGACAAGAACACCGTCGGCCTGTGGATGAGCCCCGGCAAGCATGGCCGCCTGATCCGCGAGAAGTACTTCAAGATGGGCAAGCCGTGCCCGGTCGCCATCAGCGTCGGTCATGACCCGCTCATGTTCCTCGCGGCCGGCAACGAAATTCAGTACGGCACGTCCGAGTTCGCTTATGCCGCCGGCCATCGCGGCAAGCCGTTCGATATGCTCAAGAGCGAGCTGCACGGTCTGCCGATTCCGGCTCACGGCGAAATCGTCCTCGAAGGCGAGATCTCGCCGGACGATCTGCGTCCGGAAGGCCCGTTCGGCGAATGGACCGGCTATTACGCCTCGTCCGTCCGCGCCGATCATGTGGTCAAGATCAAGCGCGTCTACTACCGCAACGATCCCATCATCACGATGGCGCGTCCGGGCCGTCCGCCGTCCGACTACACGATGTCCAAGTCGGTCATCAAGTCGGCGCTGGTGTGGGACCAGGTCGAAGCCGCCGGCCTTCCCGGCGTGCAGGGCGTGTGGTGTCACCAGAACGGTGGCGGCCGCTTGTTCAACGTGATCTCGATCAAGCAGGCTTATCCGGGCCACTCGCGTCAGGCCGCGCAGCTCTGCTGCAACGTCCACGCCGGCAACTACCTGGGCCGCTGGTCGATCGTGGTCGATGAGGACATCGATCCGTCCAACCTGTGGGACGTGACCTGGGCCATGGCCTCGCGTTGCGATCCGATCGAAGACATCGATATCACCCGCCGTGCTTGGTCGGGCGCTCTCGATCCGCGCAAGCAGGCTGGCGACAACTTCAACTCGCGCGCGATCGTCGATGCTTGCCGTCCGTTCGAGTGGATCGACGAATTCCCGCCGGTGGCGGAATCGTCGCCTGAACTCGCAGAGAAGACCCACGCCAAGTGGGGCCACTTGCTGAAGAAGTAAATCGGTCCACGGACTGAAACAGGGAAGGGGCGCCGATAAGGCGCCCCTTTCTTTTTGCGCATCGCTGATGCGCGTTCGGCGCGCTTTTCGCTGGCGGCTTTTGCTGTATTGTCTCCGCATCTTCCGTCGCTTGCGCGTGTCATGGCCAAAGAACCCCGTCATAAATCCAGCACTCTGCTGTCTCGAATGTTCGACCGGACGTTCTGGATGTTCGTCGTCATCACTCTCGCGGCCGCGGCAGGCTGCTGGTGGCTCAAGGGCTACGACGCGCTCCTCGAGGCCTTCCATGACGATCTCGAGCTGCTGGTCTACATCTCACCGCGCATCCTGCTGGCGATGTTGGTCGCCGGCTTCGCCCAGGTGCTGCTGCCGCGCGACAAGGTCGCCCATTGGGTTGGCGAGCAGTCGGGCTGGCGCGGCCTGGTCATCGCCACCGCCGCCGGTGCGCTGACGCCGGGCGGCCCGATCACCTCTTTTCCCTTCGTGCTCGCGCTCTACATGGCGGGGGCCGACCGCGGCGCGCTCGTCGCCTATCTCACCTCCTGGGCCTTGCTCGGATTCCAGCGCGTCATGATGTGGGAAATTCCCCTCATGGGCATGGACTTCGCCGTCATGCGCTCGCTCGCCAATCTGCCGCTGCCGCTGATCGCCGGCTATATCGCGCGGCAATTGCCGGGCCTGCCGCCGCGCACCGATTCGCCCGCGGAGGAGCAGCGGCTCGAAGAGGCGGTGCGCGAGGCCTCGCAGGAACAGACAGACGAGTTGCGCGGCGAGGGCGATCGCCGTGGGTAGTTTGATCTTAATGGCGGCGATGGTGCTGGTGCTGATGTTCATCGCCTGGCGCAGCCCAAAGAATCTTTTGTCGCCTGGCTTGCGCGCCTCCTACGAGCTGATCATGCAGAACGCGCCGCGCGTTTCCTTGGCGCTGCTCGCGGCCGGTTTCCTCGGCCAGATTCTGCCGCAGGAAACCATCTCGCATCTGCTCGGCGGCGAATCGGGGATGCGCGGCATTTTGATCGCCTGGGCGATCGGCGGCTTCACGCCGGGCGGGCCGATCATCACCTTTCCGGTGATCGTCGCGCTGTCGAAGGCCGGCGCCGGCACGCCGGCTCTGGTGACCTACCTCACTGCCTGGTCGGTGCTTGGATTTCAGCGCGTCATCATGTTCGAATGGCCGCTGATGGGGCGGCGCTTCGTCATCAACCGCCTGATCGCCGCCTCCTGCCTGCCGCCGATCTCCGGCATCATCACGCTGCTGCTCGAGAAAATCTGGAATTAGCGCGCCGCACCGGCAAAGAAAAAGCGCCGCAGTCGTTGCGGCGCTTTTTGCGTTCTGGGAGCGGCTTCGGCAGCGATCAGCGTGCCGAAGCGCTTCTGCTTTTCCTTCGGCGTCCCGCTGCGGCGGTGAGGATCTTCAAAAATATTGGGTATGGAGGCGTTAGCGGAGCGGTTGTCTTGATCTGGCTGCCCAAAAGTTGTGCGCTGCAACATTTTGCTTCGAGAAAGGGCGGTTTCGCGCGGTGAGACGTCGCTGAAGCCGGATGAGCGAACTTGCAAAGGTTCCTTGTGAAAGGACCAGCATTGATACGAGGTTTATTGCGCTGAATTCCCTTAGAAATAACATGATTTCGTCTTGATCGTGCCCGGCGCAGCATCTAGTCTCTGCGCAAATGAAATGCCGGCGACGGAACAACATAACGCATAGCGCCCGGCTCGAAAAAAAACGCTCGTTTTACTGGGATGCCTGGGACTTTTCCGTCGCCCAAGCCAAATCGTTCATCAAATGTGCAGCACTGCTCAATTGAGCGCCGCATGGCATGGCTTAAACCCCCAAGGAGTAATCATATGAAGATGTCTGGACTTCATCGTCTGGCTCTCGTCGCCGCCGCCGCCGGCTTCTGCGCCGCCCCGGCTGCCGCTCAAGACGCCGCGTCCTTCTACAAGGGCAAAACCATCGACGTTTACATCGGCTACACCACCGGCGGTGGTTACGACACTTACGCCCGCGTGCTGGTGCGCCACATGGGCAAGCACCTTCCGGGCAATCCGAACATGACCCCACGCAACATGCCGGGCGCCGGTAGCCTGTTGCTCGCCAATGCCATCGCCAACACCCTGCCGAAGGACGGCACCGCGTTCGGCACCGTGGCGCGTGGCGCGGCTTTCGAGCCGCTGTTCGACAACGCGCAGGCGAAGTTCGATCCGACCAAGTTCAATTGGATCGGCAGCATGAACAACGAAGTCAGCATCTGCGGCTTCTGGAACACGGCCGGCGTCAAGACGGTCGAAGACCTGCTGACCAAGCCGCATGTCGTCGGCGGCACCGGCCCCGGCGCCGACACCGACAACTTCCCGCTGACCATGAACAACGTGCTCGGCGCTAAGTTGAAGTTGATCACCGGTTATCCGGGCGGCAACGACGTGAACCTCGCCATCGAGCGCGGCGAAGTGGAAGGCCGTTGCGGCTGGTCGTGGTCGTCGGTCAAGTCGACTCGTCCGCAGTGGCTGACGGAGAAGAAGCTCGACATCACCGTGCAGTTCGCTCTCGAAAAGCACCCGGATCTGCCGAACGTCCCGTTGATCCTCGATCTCGCTAAGAACGATCGTCAGCGTCAGATCCTTGAAGTGGTTTTCTCGGGCCAGCCGATGGGCCGTCCGTATCTCGCGCCTCCGGGCGTGCCGGCCGACCGCGTCAAGGTGCTGCGAGACGCCTTCAACGCCATGATGGTGGATCCGGAATTCCTGGCCGAAGCCGAGAAGGCGAAGCTCGAGATTGAGCTCGTCCCCGGCGAAAAGGTTGAGAACATCGTTAAGAAAGTCGCCGCGATGCCCAAGGACGTGCTCAAGGAAGCCGGCGAGGCTTCCAGCAAGCGCGAGAACGTCATCATCGAGAAAAAGTAAGTTCAGCCTCAGCTGGAGAGACGAAAGGGCGCCCCTCGGGGCGCCCTTTTTCGTGGCCGTTCTGGCGTCCCGTCACCACGGCGATTGGACTTGGTGGGCGAATTTTGTATGGTATCTGAGCTGTTTGACGCCGTACGGGTCCGGAACGCGCGGCGCCACGTATAACGATTATCTGGCTATCGACTATCCCTGCGGCGTCGTTCTCCCGTCGCCTCCTCTGGCAACCTCCGAGTCCTCATGCGTAGAATCATCATCGGCATTTCCGGCGCCTCGGGCGCCATTTACGGCGTCCGCGCGCTCGAGGCCCTCAAGGCCGTGCCGGACGTCGAGACCCATCTCATCATGTCGCCGTCGGCCGGGCAGACCATCCTCGACGAGACCGACTGGACGGTGTCCGACGTCAAGGCGCTCGCCGATGTGGTGCATAATCAGAAGGACATCGGCGCATCTCTCTCGAGCGGCTCGTTCAAGACCGACGGCATGATCGTCGCGCCCTGCTCGATCAAGACCCTGTCTGGTATCGTCAACTCCTATGACGACAATTTGCTGACCCGCGCCGCCGACGTCTGCCTCAAGGAAGCCCGCCGTGTCGTACTGCTGGTGCGCGAGACGCCGCTGCACCTCGGCCACCTTGAGCTGATGGCCCGCGCGGCCAAATATGGTGCCCTCGTGCTCCCGCCGGTGCCGGCCTTTTATCATCGTCCGAAGACGCTGGACGACGTGATCAACCACACGATCGGCAAGGCGCTCGATTTGTTCGACGTCGAACACCGGCTCTACCCGCGCTGGAAAGACGCGCCGCCACCGGCATGATCGGCTGTTCGCCGGAATCTGCCGCGAGCGATTTGCGGAACGGGTTTTTGCACAGCAAAGCGATTTGGCCGACGCCTTAGCGTCGGCCTTTTTGCTTTAATTTGCAGGCCTATAGGCCATCCCGAATTGTCCCGATTTCACGGCCAAATTGGTGCGTGTTCGGTTGACACCCCCAGGGACCTCCCATAGCATCGCGGGCTTAATTAGGGGGCGGGGCGCCTGAGGACCGGCGCTGCGTCACTCGGCAAAAATAATAAGCGAATATTGGGATCGAATCCGGATGTTCGTGGGGGTTGTCCCGGTGATGGCGCCATGTAGGCGACCGACAGCGGGGCAGGGGAAGTAGAGTTGGTCACGACCCGTGCGACTTCAGCCCGGGCTGACAGGCTTCCGTTGTGCGGGTCCGTCTAGATCGACGCCTCAGTCCCGCTCCCTCCATATCCCGATAGTCGCAACGACCGCGTCGTGCAGCTGCACGGCGACCGCCTCCGATAGAGAGGCGGCGCTTTGCATAAGGCGACGCGGATAAGCAAGACACCGGGCGCGGCGTGCTGCTGTCGTTCGAGTAAAAATAGACTAGTCGGGGTGTACGACGATGGAAGTATCTATGATTGGAGCAGCGACTGACGCGCTGTTCATTATCTTAAGTCCCGAGCGAATGATGTATCTGTCGCTCGGCGTTATCATGGGGCTGATCCTGGGCATTATTCCCGGTATCGGCGGCGTCGCGGGTACCGCGCTGCTGCTGCCCTTCACGTTCGATATGGATCCCTATTCGGCCTTCGCGCTTCTGCTGGGCCTGGGTGCGGCGACCAACACGGGCGATCCCATTCCGGCGGTCTTGTTCGGCGTGCCCGGAGGTGCAGCCTCGGCGGCAACCGTCCTTGACGGTTTCCCGATGGCCAAGAACGGCGAGGCCGGTCGCGCGCTGAGCGCGTCCTACATGTCGTCGATGCTGGGCGGCTTGTTCGGCGCCGCTCTGCTCGGAGTCAGCATCCCGCTGTTGCGCCCCGTCATGCTCTATATCGGTTCGCCCGAACTGCTCGCCCTGGCGCTCTTCGGCATCTCGATGGTGGCGGTTCTCGCCGGTACCGCGCCGCTGCGCGGCATGACGATCGCCTGCTTCGGCATCATGCTCGCCATGATCGGCTCGGACCCCCAGACCGGCACGCTGCGCTGGACCATGGACAGCCTCTACCTGTGGGATGGTCTCCCGCTGGTTCCGGCGACCCTCGGCCTGTTCGCCTTGCCCGAACTGTGCGATCTGGCCATCGCCCGTACGGCGATCGCCGGCACGGCCAAGTACGACATCAAGTCGGGCATGGTCGCAGGCATTAAGGACTGCTTCCGTCATTGGTGGCTCATCATCCGCTGCTCGTGGATCGGCGCCGGCCTCGGTGCCGTGCCCGGCATCAGCGGCTCGGTCGTCGACTGGCTGGCCTATGGCCACGCCTTGAAGACCGAGAAGGGCGCCAGCCAGACCTTCGGCAAGGGCGACGTCCGCGGCGTCATCGCCTCGGAAGCGACCAACAACGCCAAGGAAGGTGGCTCGCTCGTCACCACCGTGGCGTTCGGCGTCCCAGGCGGCGCCGGCATGGCCATCCTGCTCGGCGCGTTCCTGATCCATGGTCTCGTCCCGGGTCCGGACATGCTGAGCAAGAACCTCAGCGTGACCTACTCGATGGTGTGGTCGATCGCGATCGCCAACATTGTCGGCGCGGGCATGTGCTACCTGTGGTCGGGCTGGTTCGCCAAGCTTGCCACACTGCGCTACACCCTGATCTGCCCGGCCGTCTTGAGCGTCATCTATATCGGCGCCTTCGAAGGTTCGCGTCAGTGGGGCGATCTCTACTTCCTGCTCTTCTTCGGCTATCTCGGCTGGATCATGAAGCAGCTGAAGTGGCCGCGCCCGCCGTTGATTCTCGGCCTTGTGCTCGGCGATATCATCGAACGCTACATGTTCATCTCGGTGGAGCGTTACGGTCTCACCTGGTTGCAGCGTCCGGTCGTCATCATCGTGTTGGCCATGGCTCTGCTCGGCTTCGTGCGTCCGGTGCTGCAAGACATCCGCAGTCACGGCGGTCTGAAGAACATGCTCACCGATTTCGGTGCGCCGACCTTCAAGCTGTCGAACCTGTTCTATGTCGGCATGCTCGGATTGATGAGCTACATGCTGTTCCAGGCGTCGCGTTGGAACTTCGACGCCAAGATCGTGCCGATGATCATCGGTTCGGCTGGCGTGGCGTTCGGCCTCATGAGCTTGGGCAATCAGATCTTCCGTCGCCCTGTTGCGACGAAGAGCCTGACCGACGAAGCCATGAGCACCGTCGAAACGAGCGAGACCAAGGAACTCGTGCAGAAAATCCATATGGATTTGGAGTCGGACACGGCGCACGTTCCGCCGAAGACGATCGCTCTGCGCAGCTTGGTCTTCTTCGGCTGGCTTGTGGGCTTCATGGCGTCCATGGCGACCATCGGCCTCATTCCGACGGCTCCGATCTTCGTCATCCTGTTCATGCGTCTTGAGAACAAGGAACCCTGGAAGATCGTGATCCCTTACGCGGTTTGCGTGACCGCGTTCGTCTACATGGTGTTCGATCAGCTGCTGTCGATTCCTTGGCCGCAGACGGTCATCGGGAGCACGTTCCCGGCCATCAAGGCGCTGGGCATTCCCAGCCTGTAAGGCCGCGACGATACTTGACGAAAAAGGGCGGGACTTCGGTCCCGCCCTTTCTTTTTAGCCACGCGATTCTGAGGCCTGTTGCGACCGCACTTGGCTTAACATGTATGCGTACTCCCAAGGAAAGCAGGTTGATGGAACAGACGATTCAGGAAAAGCCGCGCTCCGCGCTGCGGCGCCTGCTCGACAACGAGGCGTCCGGCGGCCTGCTGTTGATGGCCGTGGCGGCCCTGGCGCTGGTCGTCGCCAATTCACCGCTGTCCGGCTTTTATTTCAAGGCGCTCGACCTGCCGTTCTTCGGCATGACGCTGCTGCATTGGATCAACGACGGTCTCATGGCGGTCTTCTTCCTGCTCGTCGGCCTGGAGATCAAGCGCGAGATGCTCGACGGACAGTTGCAGACTTGGCCACGCCGCGCCTTGCCTGGTATCGCCGCCGCTGGCGGCATGCTGCTGCCCGCCCTCATTTATATCGCGCTCAATCTCGGCGATCCGCTGCTGCTGCGCGGCTGGGCGATTCCGGCGGCGACCGATATCGCCTTCGCCCTCGGCATCCTGTCGCTGCTCGGCCCGCGCGTGCCGGCCTCACTTAAGGTTTTTCTTGCGACCCTGGCAATCCTCGACGATCTCGGCGCGGTGCTGATCATCGCGCTGTTCTACACGGCGGAGCTGTCAGTCGTGGCGCTGGCGCTTGCGGGGCTGACATTGGCGGCGCTAATCGCACTGAATCGTTTTGGCATCACCCGCCTGTGGCCCTATCTGCTGCTCGGCTTGCTGCTTTGGGTGTTGGTGCTGAAGTCGGGCGTCCATGCGACCCTCGCCGGCGTGGCCCTGGCCCTGACGATCCCGCTGCGGCCGACGCCGGGAAAGCCGGAGAGCACAACCTCGTCGCTGCATATTCTCGAGCATGGCATTCAGCCGTGGGTTGCTTTCCTGGTGGTGCCGATCTTCGGTTTCGCCAATGCGGGCGTCGCCCTGCTCGGCAGCGATCTGCGCGTCCTGTTGGAATCGGTGCCGCTCGGCATCGCCGCGGGGTTGTTTGTCGGCAAGCAATTTGGAGTGTTCGCGTTCGCTTGGGCGGCGATCCGCTGCGGCCTGGCCGACCTGCCTGCCGGCGCCAACTGGACGCAGCTCTACGGCGTGGCGCTGCTCTGCGGCATTGGTTTCACGATGAGTCTGTTCATCGGTGCTTTGGCGTTCCCCGGCCTACCAGAGATGGGCGCCGCGGTAAAAATCGGTGTGCTGGCCGGTTCGCTGCTTTCTGCGCTCTGCGGCTGGCTACTGCTGCGTCTGGCGCCGCCCGCGCCGCGCGGCGTTTGAGCTCGACCGGAACCGTCACGGGCGCCTCCCTGGTGGAGGCGCCCATGAGCCGGCCCTCTGCGGTTACGGATGCACGTCCTCGGTGAACCAGTCGGTCGGCAGGTCGTGGCCAGCGCCGGCCGCGACGGCCTTGCGGTAGAGCACTGAGCCGGCGGCGGCGAACTGGAAACCCATGCCCATATTGTTGAGAAAGGCAGTGACCTGTTCGGGATTGTCGCGGCCTTTGGCGCGACCGACGATCAGCTCCGGCAGGGTGGGGAGTTTCTCGATGTCGATCGTTGCCTTGGCTTCGGCCCAGCCCTTACCCTTGATCTTCTCGGGCATTGCCAGGTCTTTGGTGGTGAAGTGCAGGGGATGCGGGTCCTTGGTGTGGATGGCGATGCGGCCAGCTTTTTCCAACGCCGCGAATTCGATTTCCGGCCGCTTGATCTCGCTGAGATGCATACCGGGTTCGACCCATTGCGAGAAGAAGATGCTGTCGATCGAATTGCTGGCGCACATGGCGATGTCGGCACCCTTCACGGCGTCTTCGGGCTGCGACACCGGCTGGACGGTGATGCCGAGATCGTCGCTCATCTCACGGGCGAATTTTTCGCGGTTCTCCTTGCTTGGGCTGAAGCAGCGGATCGTCTTGATGTCGCGCACGGCGCAGACGGCGCGCAGCTGCGTCCCGGCCTGCCAGCCGGAACCGAGAATGCCGACGGTCTGCGCATCCGGGCGCGAGAGATACTTGGCGCCGAGGCCGTTGGTGGCGCCGACGCGGGTGCGCTGCATCACACCGTCCGGAAAAATGGCGAGCGGCTCGCCGTTGTGCGTCGAAAAGAGCAGCACCAAGCCGACCCAGCGATTGTTCGGCGCGGCAGGGACCTTTTCTCGGCGCACGTTGTTGCCGCGCTTGGGCCATGTGACGATGTCGGAATTGATGCGCACGGCGCCGACGCCGAGCTTGGGGACGATGCCGTCCATCGATTTGAGGCCATAGGTTGCCTCGGGATAGCTTGTCGGCGCCAGCGAATCGGAGCGCGTACGATTGACGCCGCGGCCCTCGGCCAACTCGACATAGGCTTCTTCCAGAACGTCGATGACGTCTCGCATGGTTAGCAGTTTGGTGACGTCCTCGTTGGACAAAATCAGGGTCATGGCGAGCCTCTCATGGGGCAGGATGCGGACAGGAAAAAGCCGCCGAGGCGAACCCCGGCGGCCAAGATGTTAGCACCGGATATCGCTTACTTGCAGTCGATGTTTGACGGCTCCATATCGCCGTCCGGCTTGTAAGTGATCTCGCAATTCAAGCCGGCCTTGAGATCCTCGCGCTTGCCTTCCTTGCCGGCGATCAAGATTTTGGTGCGCGAACCACTCGGCTCCGTGGTGATCTTCTTGCCGTCGGTGGCGGCGAAGGTGATCTTGCGGCCTTTGTCGGCGACTTCGAGCAGGGGGCCGGTGGCTTTGGCCATCGACACGGTGGTTTCCAAGGCTGCCTTGAGCAGGGCGATGGTTTTGGGCGGCTGCTGCAGCGCCGCCTGAATCATCTTGGCGACATCGGCTCCATAAGCCGCCTCGACCGGACGGCCGCCTTTTGCGGCGCGCTCCTGTAGATCTTTGTCTTCCATAGCGCTTTTGTAGGCTCCGACCAGGGTGGCGAGGCGGTCGGCTGGAATATTCGGCGGGCCGGCGGTGACGCGGGCGATGTCGCCCTGGGATTGGATCAGCGCGACAAGCGCCTTGCCGTCCGGATCGGTGATCATGCTCGCGAGTTGGGGCACGTCTTTATCGTTGCCGCCGATCTGCGCGATGTAGTGGCCATAGCCGTTCTGCTTGAAATCGTCGAACGACGAGCGGGAGCCGATGATGCCGATAATCTCGCCACGGCGCATCGCCATCATGTCCTCAGTGCCGTTGTAGCCGTTGATGATCTTGATTGGCAGGTTGAGGGCGTCGGCGAGAATCTTCGTTTCGACATATGATGCGCTGCCGATGCCGGAGGCTGCGAAGTTCACCTGGGGCGACTTGCGGAGGTCTTCGAAGGTCTTGATCGGCGAGGACTGGCTGATGACGAAGACGCGAGGATCCGACGCGGCCTTACCGATCCAGGACATTTTGGTGAGATCGAAGCGGATGCCGTCGAGACCGACCAACTGATTATAGATCAGTCCGGTATTGAAGGTGCCAAGGGTTAGGCCATCAGCGCGCGACGCGTAGATAGCGTTGGTGCCGATGAGATGGCCGGCACCCGGCATGTTGCGGACCACGAAGGTTGAGCCGGGGAGGTATTTCTGCATCGCTTCGGCGACGAGGCGACCATAGAGATCGTAACCGCCGCCGGGAGCGGTGGCGACTATGTAGGTGACGGTCTTGCCCTTGAAGAAATCTTTGCCCGACTGCGCCGCGGCCGGCGTGGCGGCGGCGATGCCGGCGAGTGCAACGGCGGTGAGTCCGATGCGTAAAGCGGTCCGTGAAGTCATCTTATCCATTGTGTTAATCCTCCTGTTGAAATGGAGAGAGGCGGTTGATCCGCCGTTATGAGTCTTGTCGGTCAGTACAAGTCGTAATGCTCTTTGATAGCCTCGATGATAAAGCCCTCATGCAGTACAACTTTCAGGCCGAGTACGAAGGCGCAATAGAAGATCGTCGTCGCGATTGCCGTGAGGAGCAGGGAGAAGGGCCAGGTCCGCTCCGCGTAAAAGCGCAGAAAGGCGAGGATGAAGAGAGGCACAGAAATCCAGAAGCCGAACAGCAGGATGCCGGCGATGAGGGCGAGGAAGCAGCCCCACATGATCAGCTCGCGCCGGCCGCGGCCTTCGCGCGATTCCTCGACAACCACGGCGGCGGCGCCTTCGGCCTCGTGAAAGTCCATCTTGCGGCCGGTGATGCGCGCAACCTCTTCTTCCGCCTTGGCAATCTCGCTCTTGCCTTCGTCCTCGTTTTGAACGCCGCTGCGGGCGGCACGGATTTCCATGACGAGTTGAATCAGGCACATGATGATGCCGGGGATGCCGATGACGAACGGCATGAAGCGCGCTTTCGGCGGGTATTGCGTGGCCATCCCGACCATCACCGCGAAGATGGCCAGCATCACCAAGTTCATGAAGATCTTGCCGCCGGCATTTTTCATGATCGCGTTACTCATAGAGGCTGGTCTCCGACGGGACATGACTCGGCTTGCGGTTCTTGTAGATCGCATAGCCAATGGTCAGGACGATGAGGCCGATCAGAACCATCGACAGGGGACGGGTGAAGAAGCTCATGCCCCACAGCGCCATAGCTTTGTTGAGGGATTCCTCGGCGATATGGCCGAGCACCAGTCCGATGACGAAGGGCGCGCGCGGCCAGCCGAAGCGCAACAGGCCGTAGCCGATGGCGCTGAGGACGACCAGGATGATCAGGTTTTCCCATTGCCCCTCGTTGATGTAGGTGCCGAACACCGTCATCACCAGGATGAAGGGGACGATCAGCGTGCCCTTGACGAAGGTCAGCACGGCGACCCAGCGGGCGACGAACAGCAGGAAACCGACGGCAATGATGTTGCCGACGACCAGCGCCCAGATCAGCGTCCAGACCAGGCTCATGTTGTTGGTGATGAGGGTGGGACCGGGCTGGATGCCGAGGATGAGGAAAGCGCCCATCAGCACGGCCATGCCCGACGAGCCGGGAATGCCGAAGAAGAGGGTGGGCAGCAGCGAGCCACCTTCCTTGGCGTTACTGGCGGTTTCCGGCGCGATGACACCCTCGACGGCGCCTTTGCCGAAGCGTTCGGGCGTTTTAGATGTTTGCACAGCATGGCCGTAGCAGATCCAGGCGGCGGCGGAACCGCCGAGACCGGGAATCATGCCGATGCAGGCACCGATGATCGAGGTGCGCAGGGTCAACCACCAATGGCGCGGCACTTCCATCACGCCGCTGAAAATTTGCTTGTAGGTGAAGCGCACCTTGCTGTCGCCGACGGCGGCGATCGAGCCGCCCTTGACGGCCAGCGCGATCATTTCCGGCACGGCGAACAGGGCGAGGACCGCTGTGACCAGGCTAAGGCCGTCCCACAGGAATAGGAAATCGCCGGCATAGCGCGAGGTGCCGGTGCTGGAGTCCATGCCGATTGTCGCGAGCATCATGCCGTAAAAGCCGACGATAATTCCCTTCAGGAAGTCTTTTCCGCCGGCGAGCACGGCGATGAAGGTGATGCCGAGCAGGGCGAGCAAGAAGAACTCGGCCGGACTGAAAGACAGGACGACCGGCTCGAGCACAGGGATCATGATGGCGAAGACGATGGCGCCGATGATGCCGCCGACGCCGGACGCCGTCATGCTGGCACCGAGCGCGCGGCCGGCTTCGCCTTTTTTGGCCATCGGGTAGCCATCGATCGTCGTCGCGGCGTCGTCGCCGTCGCCCGGCACGCCGAACATGATCGACGAGATCTGGCCGCTGGTGCCATTGACCGCGTGCATGGTGAGCAGCAGTACGGCGCCGGCCACCATGTCCATGCCGAACACGAAGGGGATGGCGAGCGCGATGGACAAGCGTCCGCCGATGCCCGGCGTGATGCCGACGAAAATGCCGATCAGCACACCGATGCACATCAGGAACATCAGATGGCCGGTGGTGACCAGCGTGAAGAGCGAGGAGAACATCGTGTCCATCATGGCGTGGCGCTTCGATGGGCGAGCGGGCCGCGGGCGGACGGAGCCCAGGCGTGTCTCTTTATGGGGGACAAAATATCTTCCCTAACGTTACGACCGGACCGCGAATGGCAGCCGGCTATGAAACTTCTCTGTCGTGACACCCGATTAAGCGGGGGTGCCTTTTTCAATTCTTTAGAGCCGGCGGCTGTTACCCCCGGCGCGCTTTGTCATCTATTCCGGCTATTATTGTTGCCGGCTTCGCGCGTAGGTATCTTATGAAACAGTTGCGGCCTTGCAAAGCTGCGAATCCGCGCTGCGAAACAAAAAAGGGGCTCCCGGATGGTCCGGAAGCCCCTGTTTTTTGCGATCTTTTCGCAAACGGCTCAGACTTTAGAAGCCCTCGGCGTTCTCGATTTGCTCGAACCAGTCAAAGCCCATCTTCTTGACGATGCGGCTGTTGACGACGACGACGCGCGCTTCGTTTTTCGGATCGGCGTTGAAACGCTGATGCGTGACGTAGGGCGGGATGTAAAGGAAGTCGCCTTCCTTCCATTCGAACTTCTTGGGCGTCGCGGCCCATTCCCATTCGAACTTGTCTTTGCAGTCGAACTCGACGTCCCAGTGCAGGTCGTAGCCCTTGCCCTCGACGACGAACATGATCTCTTCGGTCAGGTGACGCGACTTGCCGGTCGACTTGCCGCCCTCGAGGAACTGCATGTAGATGTCGACGCACATTTCAGTGGTCTTCATCTTCTCGTGGATGATGTGCTTGATCAGACCGTCGGCCGAGCGCTCCATCGGCATCTCGTGCGCCTTGATGACCTTCTTGTAGTTCTCTTTGTAGTCCTTGCGGAACGCGGCGGACTCGGCAAGACCTTCTGCGTAGTAATTGCAGAAGATGTTGGACTTCGCCTTGGCTTTTTCGTCAGCGTACATATGAAATCTCTCTTCCTGGTCGGGCAGCATGCATTAACGCGCCCGATGAATGATGGATACCTGGGGCGGCCGATTAGAGGTTGGTCGGCGGCTGATAATTCTCGGCACCCGGCGGCGGCGTCGTCGGCGGGTACTCGACCATCTTTTGGAAGATCATGTGCATGAAGAGGAAGAGGGGCTTCGCCTTCATAATCAACACGATGCCTTCGTTGTGGGGATCGGCGTTGAAGTGCTGGTGGACGCAGCCGTTCTCGACGATGCAGGCATCGCCGGCTTCCCACGGCAGCTTCACGGTGTCATGGATGTCGTAGCCCTTGCCCTTCAGCACGAAGAACACGGCGGAGTTCATGTGGCCATGCTTCTGGCCGTGACCGCCCGGCGCGTAGCAGTCGACGTGGCATTCGATCGACTGAGCGATCTCGACGGACTGCGGATTGATGATCTTTTTGCCGTAGTTGTGCGGCCCGCCCTTCCACTTCCAGTCGGTCGTTGAATAGACGCGGGGCTGGGTGAACAGGCTCTTGTAGACTTCGCCGTAGGTGCCCTCGAGGGCGCGGACGAAGGTGCGCTTCTTCTGCCAGCGCTCCCACACAACTTCCTTGCCCTGGTTGTGGCCAAGTTCGCCTGGCTTAATAAAAGTGTCTGTCTCGTTGTCCTTAAAGACGTCATCTGCCATATCGGCGCACTCCTAACGAATGAGATGGTCAGGGCCCTCTGAGGGGTGGCTTGAAAAAGCCGAGCGGAAAACCCTGTTTATAAACGCCAAAGTCATAGCCCATTCGTTTTCGCTCTGCCATGGGTTTCGGGACCCCGCAGCCCATTCCGCGCTGCGGGATGGGCGAAAAAATAGGCTTGCCGATGGCAGGTATTGGGCTAAGTAGCGTGATCCTCATCCAATTGGCCTGCCGCGCGCGCCCCACGGGACGCGCGGGACCGACCGTCACCCCCTGATTATCGGTTTCATGTCCTTATCCCCAAATGCGGGCCTTGGCGCTACAGGCGGCGCCTAGCCGTCCATGGCCCGCTTATCATCCTCCCTGCGTATCCTGATCGGCATCTATGGCACCTCGCTGTTCGCCCTGAGCACGGTGCCGATGGCGTCCGTCATCGTTTCTCTCTGGGCGATCAAGCTCGGCGCCTCGCCGCTGTGGATCGGCGTTGCCGTCGCGGCGCGCTCCTTCCTGCCGATGTTCCTGTCGATCCATGGTGGCGTGCTGATGGATCGGCTCGGCACGCGGCGCGTCATGCTGTTCTTCTCGATCATCACGCTGGCCCTGTTTCCGCTTTATCCCTTCATGCCGTGGGTCTGGGCGCTGATCCTGCTGCAACTCGTCACCGGCTTGACGCAGGGGCTGACCTGGATCGGCTCGCAGACGTTGTACGGCCAGCTGGCGCGCGGCAGCGTCAAGCATGCCGGGTGGGTGACCTTCTTCATGAACTTCGGCATGTTCGCCGGTCCGCTGCTCGGTGGCGTGTTGTGGGATCATGTCGGTGTCATCGGCGCCTTTGCGGCGTTGACCGCGTGGTCGCTCGCCACGCTCCTTCTGGTGATCCTGCTGCCGCGCGACATCGACCCGCCGATGCAGAAACTGCGCGTTATGGACCTGGTGCCGCGCTGGGAGGATTACGTCAAAGCCTTTGCGCTCTGCGCCATTCCGGTGGTCGCGCTGGTGATGATCTTCACCTTCATGCGGATCGCCGTGTTCGGCCTGCAGACGTCATTCTACGTCGTCTATCTCGAGCAGATCGGCATGAACGGCACGCTGATCGGCCTCTTGGTGTCCTGCGCCAATCTGATTTCCGGCCCGGCGGCGCTGATCAACCTGCCCGAACGGATCATCAAGCCCGTCTGGCTCATGCTGCTCGGCTCGGGCGCCGCAGTGCTGTTCATGACGCTGACGCCGCTGCTCTCCACTTTTTGGCCGTTGATGGCGCTGAGTGTCGGCTACGGTCTCGGCATGGGCCTGTGTTTCCCGACGTTGCTGTCGCTGCTGTCCAAGGCGGTGCCGAAGACCATGCAGGGCATGAGCGTCGGCCTGCGCACCACGGTCAACCGGGTCTCCTCGTTGGTCGTCCCCCTCGTCATGGGGGCGGTGATCGAGGGGGTGGGCCTCGCCGATAGCTTCCTGCTGGTGGGGGCTATCCTGATGCTCGGCGTTTTAATCACAGCCTGGTTCATCTACCGCAATCCGAATGCTTATTCTTAGGGCGGTTCCCTAGGCCGCTGATTTTTCAGGCAAAGGTTCCCGAGGCCGGCTGTTGATTCCGACAATTCGAGATTTATCTATTCATTTCAGAAGGATGACAGGCGACTCAAAGCCCTTGAAAGAGTCGTCTTTGATTCGTTACGGTCTCCCGGTCGGTTAAGGCGGACCCTCTGGGGTTGCCGAAATCGACAGTCGCGGCTTTTGCAAGGGCCGCGGTCGGCGCGACGGGGAAACGCGCCGCAGGCATGGGGAAAATGCCGGCGGCGTGCGACGCGAAGACCGCTTCAGGGCGCGCACGCTTGGTGCAAGTCCGGCTCAGGTAGGGGTCATCATAGCCACGACCAAGACGGGGAAGTCTTGAACTCACCAGGAGCCACCTGGTCTTTCGCCACCGCGGGGAAGAGCGGCGGCGTGAAGAGCGCGATGCGAGCCGCGGCGGCAGCCGTGGGGCGGGCCTTCGTGCGCGCTTTCCCGGACCGCGAAATTCTCCTCCGCAGCAATGGCCGCGTGCGCTTTGTCCGTCTCGGCCGCAATGCCCAGCTCACCATCGTCGCGCTGTTGCTCGGCGTGCTTGGCTGGTTCGGCTACAGCACAGCCGAACAGATTTTCTACGACACCATCATTTCGGCGAAGAACGCCGAGATCGGCCGCATGCAGCAGGCCTACCGCGCGTTGCAGTCGGAATCGAGCGACTCCGAGACGCGCTACAAACTTATCACCCAGAGCCTGGAAGCGAAGCACGCCTACCTGCTCGGCGTGCTTGAGCAGAACGGCACCCTGAAGCAAAGCCTGAACCAAGTGCGCGGCGAGCTCGACACCAGTGAGAACGAGCGCACCCGCATTCTCGCCTCGCGCGAAGCGCTGCGCTCGCAGATGCGCCAGCTCGAAGATTCGCTGCGCAGCACGGCGAGCGAGAAGGACCGCTTGCTGGGATCGCTCGACGCACGCACCGGTGAATTGCAAGCGGCGCTCGCCGAGCGTACGCGCGCTTTGCAGGAGCATGGCCGCCTGCAGGCGCGCGCCGGCGAATTGGAACAGCGCCTGGTCGATTTGCAGCTGGCCCAGAAGAAGGTGCTCGACAAGCTGGCGGCCCGCACCGCCGGCAGCATCGAGGAAGCGCGCGAAATCATCGGCATGACGGGGCTCAATCCGGAGCGCCTGCTGGCCGGCATCAACCCGCAGGGCGGTCTCGGTGGCCCCTTTGTCGCGGCTCCGGCGCCCAAGGACAAGTCTGGCGCCAAGGGCAAGACAGCGCCGAACACGGATATGTCGCCGGATGCGGCCTTCGTCGCGCTCAACAATCATATCGATCGCTGGGACGACCTGCAGCTCATCGTGCGCCGCTTACCGCTGGCGGCGCCGACCGACAATTACACGATCATGAGCCCGTTCGGCGGCCGCAAAGATCCGTTCAACGGCGAGTGGGCCGTGCATTACGGCGCGGATCTGTCCGGTCAGATGAAGCAGCCGATCTACAGCACCGGCCCGGGCACCGTCGTCGCGGTCGGCCGCAATGGTGATTACGGCCTCTCCATCGATATCGACCACGGCATGGGCATCATTACCCGCTACGGTCATCTCAGCAGCACCCTGGTGCAGAAGGGCCAGACCATCGGCACGCGCCAGAAGATCGGCCTGATGGGCCAGACCGGCCGGGCGACCGGCGTCCATGTGCATTACGAAATCCAGGTGAACGGCAAGCCCGTCGATCCCATGAAATTCATCCAGGCAGGGCGTTATGTTTACAAAGGCTAAGAAGTCCAACGGCGACGCGGCGGCCCCCAAGACGGACGCGCGCAAGCAGGTGCCGTCGATCATCAGCGCCAGCCTGCGCATCGTCGGCAATCTGGTCAGCGCCGGCGACGTGCAGGTCGACGGCATCATCGACGGCGACGTCAAGAGCCGCACCCTGACGATCAGCCATGGTGCGGCGGTGAACGGCGCGATCGAAGCCGACAGCGTCTATATCCAGGGCGAAGTGAGCGGCCAGATCACGGCCGAGAACGTCGTGCTCGGCGCCAGCGCGCGCGTCGTCGGCGACGTCGTGCACAGCAATCTGGTGATCGAATCGGGCGCCTTCCTGGAAGGCCATTGCCGCCATCTCGCCGTCGCCACGGTGGTCGAAGAGCAACCGGCTGAGGCTGCGACGGGCGATGCGCCGTCCGATGTCGAGGCGGCGGACGCAGAGGTCGAGCCGACCGAAGAAAACACCCGCCCGCGTGAAGCGACCGCAGCGTGAAACACAGCTACTCGGCCGCGTTTCGGCTGGTGGGGATTTCCGGTCGTTTCGCTGGCCTAAACATTGCATCCTTAAGCGCGAACGCCGCCCCCTGGCGTTGTGTATTTTTTAGGAGCAAGCGATGACCCCTCGTATTTCCCTCAAAACGGTTCTGCTGTCGCTGGCGTGCGGCGCGGCGCCATTGACCGCAACCGTGCCGGCGCTCGCGCAGTCGCCTGCGGATTTTTATAAAACCGCCACGCTCAACGTGCTGATCGCCACCGCGGCGGGCAGCGGCTACGACTTCGAAGGCCGCCTGGTGGCGCGCCACATCGGCAAGCAGCTGCCCGGCAATCCGCGCACCGTGCCGCAGAATCTTCCCGGCGCCGGCGGCATCCGCGTCGCCAACACGATCTACAACACCGCGCCGCAGGACGGCAGCAATCTCGCCCTGGTGATGAATTCGGCGGCGATGATGCAGGCGATCGGCGGCCAGGGCGTGCAGTACGACGCCACCAAGTTGCAATGGGTCGGCTCGCTGTCGCCGGCCGTCGATTCGATGGGCGTCTGGCATACCGAGAAGGTCAAGACGATCGAGGACGCCAAGACCAAGACCATAGCCGCCGCGGCGACGGGTAAGGGTGCCAATTCGAACTACATCCCGGAAACGATGAATGCGCTGCTCGGCACCAAGTTCAAGGTCATCACCGGCTACAGCGGCTCGCCCGACATGAACACCGCCATGGAGCGCGGCGAAGTCGGCGCGCGCGGCACCAGTTGGGCGAGCTGGGTGACGAGCCGCATGGATTGGATCCAGAACGGCCAATTCGTCGTCATCATGTATGCCGGCCCCAAGCCGAAGACCATGCCCGAGGGCGTCCCGTCGATGGCCGACCTGGTCAAGAACTCCGACGACATCCAGGTGATGAACGTCGTCTTCTCTGGCGCCGAGTTCGGCCGGCCCTTCACCTTCGGCCCGAGCGTGCCCAAGGACCGCGTGCAGCTGATGCGCGACGCCTTCCTCGCCATGACCAAGGATCCGGAGTTCGTCAGCGAAGCCGAGAAGCTCAAGGTCGACATCGATCCGGTGAAGGGCGAGTTCATGCAGTCGCTCGCCGCCAAGGTCGTCGCCACGCCGGCGCATCTTGCCGAGCGCGCCAAGGCGCTGGTCGAATAGCCGTAGGCTATCGCTAAAAAAAGGGCGGCGCTGTCGAGGCGCCGCGCTTTTGCTATTCGCGGGTCTTTAGCGCTTGGCGATCAGGCTGCGCGGCCGGTCGAGATCGTCGCGTAGGGTCAGCGTCACCGGCTTGCCGTTGGCCAGGCGCGTGCGGTAGATCTGAGTGTTCTCGAGCACGCGATGGACGTAGTCGCGCGTCTCGTCGAACGGGATCAGCTCGATCCAGTCGATCATGTCGAGCGCGCCGGCGCGCGGGTCGCCATAGGCCTTGAGCCAGGCGCGCACACGGCCCGGTCCGGCGTTGTAGCCGGCGATCGCCATGACATATGAGCCGCTGAAGTCGTTGATCAGGTCGCCGAGATAGCGGCTGCCGAGCGCGACGTTATAGTCGGCATCTCCCGTCAGCCGCTCGACGGCGTAGGGCAGGCCGGTCTGCTTGGCGAGGCCCTTGGCGGTCGACGGCATGATCTGCATCAGGCCGCGCGCTCCGGCCGGGCTGATCGCCTCGACGTCGAAGGCGCTTTCCTGGCGCATCAGGCCGAGCAGCAGTTCGCGCTCGACGCCGTTGGCGTCGCGGATCGGCACGCCCTTGACCGGATAGCCGGTGGAAACCAGTTGCACACCGCGCCGCACGGCGAATTTAGCGGCGGTCACGGCGAGGTCGGGGCGGCCCATCTCGACTGCCATCTCGGTGACCAGTTCCTGCTCCTCGGCGTTCTGCACCTGTTCGACCAGGGCGAGCGAGAAGACGCGCAGCATGCGGCGGTCGTTGGCGTTGGCCACGAGCCGCGACGCCTTCACAAGCTCGCGCTCGTTGAAGCTCTTGCGCAGCTCGGCGCTCGGCTTGGGATCGGCCGGCAGCAGGGCGCCGATGTCATCGCGCAGATGCACGGCGGCGAGTTGGCCGTAGAAGCTGGTCACATGTGTCGCCGCCTTGGAATACCACTGCAGCGCCAGTTTGCTGTCGCCCTTGGCCTCGGCGGCGCGCGCTGCCCAATAGGCGCCGCGCGACAGCGAGACCGGGAAGCGCACATTGTCGTAAAGCCGCACGAAATGGTCATAGGCGCGCTGCGGATTGCCGAGGAAGCGCAGCGAGATCCAGCCGGCCAGCCATTCCGATTCGGCGAGGGCCGCGCCGCTCGCCAGGCTCTGATTGCCGACCAGCTCGTATGCGACGCTGGCTTCGCCGGTGCGCAAGGCGCGGCGGGCGAGGATGGCGCGTTCGGCCCACCAGGCGTCGGGCCGCACCAGCTCTTTCGGCGGCGTCAACAGCAGTTGGCGCGCTTCGACGTCGAGCTCCTTGCGGCGGCGCCAGCGCACCCGCTCGTAGATCAAGCCCGGATCGTTGACATATTCCTTCGGCACCTTGCGCAGGGCGGCTTCGGCGCCGCTGCCCATGCCGCGCAACTGAATGCGCGCCTGGGCGACGAGCTGATAGCCCTTGTCGACCAGCTTGAGCATGCGTTCGGCTTCCGGCCCACGCCCATCCCACAGCAGGCGGTCGACACGCGCCTGATGCTCCTGCTTGCGCAGCTGGCCACCGTGGATTTTCAGGAACTCGCGCTCCTGGTCGGTGCCGAAATTGGCTTCGACCCAGGTCTTGCGGATGTAGGCGACGGCTTCTTCGGTGCGGCCGCTGTTCTGCAGCGCGACGATCAGCCGCATGCGGCCCTGGGTGCTGCGCGGCTCGCTATTGGCGAACCAGGCGAGCACCGTGCGCTCGGAAATATCGGCGGTCATCGCTTCTTCGGCGGCGCGGCGCAGAATGGCCTGCTGCGGCCACTCCGGGTTGGCCTTGATGAATCCGGCGATTTCGTCGAACGAGGCGCGCGAACCCGGCGAGGTATATTCGAGCCAGGCGGCGAGCTTGGCGAGCAAGGGCGAGCGGGCGGACGAGGCGATGTTGCGCGCGTCGGCCCAGTTGCGGCGCTCGGCGGCGGCCAGCAGTTGCGGCGCGGCGGATTTCTCCGCCGCCGACTGCGCCTGAGCAGGCTGCAGCATGGGCACGACGCTGGCCCCCAGGGACACGGCAATCAGCGCCGCGCGGAACAATCGAATCGACAAAGCCAAACCCGGTTTCTGGGCCCCCGCGCGCGTGGTCCCCAATCGATGGCGGGGGCGACGGTCGGCGCGCGGCGGCGGTTCTTGATATGTGCCTATTGTAAGCGCCTCCGCCCGCAGCGCCAAGCCTCGGTCGCATAAGGCCTTTTTCTTATACGTCGGGCTAGGAAGGAAAGCGGCCCTGTGCCTTGCGGCAAAGGATCGGGGCGTCTATGGTTCGGCCCGTCCGCGACCCGGCGAGTTATTGGGTGAACTTCTGTATAAGCCCGCCGTTCGCATTCCTATTCAGCCGCAATCGGAGCCGATCATGTTCAAGGGGTCTATCACCGCTCTCCTCACGCCGTTCAAGGGTGGGAAAGTGGACGAGAAGGCCTACCAGTCGTTCGTCGACTGGCAGATCAAGGAAGGCACCCACGGCCTCGTGCCCTGCGGCACCACCGGCGAATCCCCGACCCTGACCCACGACGAGCATCACCGCGTGGTGGAACTCTGCATCGAGGTGGCCAAGGGCCGCGCCTTCGTCATCGCCGGCGCCGGCTCGAACTCGACCGACGAAGCCATCTCGCTGACGCAGCACGCCAAGCGGGCGGGCGCCGACGCGGCGCTGCATGTCACGCCCTATTACAACAAGCCGACGCAGGAAGGCCTCTATCGCCATTACATGGCGATCGCCGACGCCGTCGACTTGCCGATCATCATCTACAACATCCCGGCGCGCTCGATCATCAACATGACGACCGAGACGATGGCCAAGCTCGCCAAGCATCCGAACAT
>CANJIM010000010.1 GCA_947474495.1 Rhodospirillaceae bacterium | reverse complement strand
GTACGTGAGCTGGGTTTAGAACGTCGTGAGACAGTTCGGTCCCTATCTACCATGGGTGTCGGAGAATTGAGAGGAGCTGTCCCTAGTACGAGAGGACCGGGATGGACGTACCTCTGGTGTACCGATTGTGGCGCCAGCCGCATCGTCGGGTAGCTAAGTACGGAAGGGATAACCGCTGAAAGCATCTAAGCGGGAAGCCCCCCTCGAAACAAGTTCTCCCTTGAGAGCCGTGGAAGACCACCACGTTGATAGGCCAGGTGTGGAAGTGCGGTAACGCATGGAGCTAACTGGTACTAATCGCTCGAGCGGCTTGATTCGCAACTACGTCGTGCGCAGCGGCAAACCCGTCGCCGATACGATCAGCTGCAAGATATAAATACGGACAAGAAAACTTCGTTTGGATAACCGGACCATTTTCGGATGGTCTTCGGCCGTGCGTTTTGACGGCCTGGTGGTTATAGCGAGGGGCCTACACCCGATCCCATCCCGAACTCGGCCGTGAAAACCCTCTGCGCCAATGGTACTGCGTCTTAAGGCGCGGGAGAGTAGGTCGCCGCCAGGCCTTCTAAACGCACGGGCATTCAAACGAAGATCAAGACCTTCCCTTCACAACGACATTCACCATTACGGGCCGGCGCCTCAACGAGGTTGTCGGCTTTTGTTTTCGGGCTCGTCGGCGCTTCGCGCTGTCTGGTCCGGATCGGTTGACGCGGGATGGAGCAGCCCGGTAGCTCGTCAGGCTCATAACCTGAAGGTCGCAGGTTCAAATCCTGCTCCCGCAACCAAATCAAAGCCTCGCAGCATCCGCTGCGGGGCTTTTTTGTTTTCTGCGCCGAGGATCGTGCCGGTGTAGCATCTCGGCAAACGGGGGTAGGCACATGACGGTTCGATCGATCACGAAAGCTCTGCGCGCGGCGCTGTTGTTTGCGGCCTTGCTCGGCGCGGCCTCGGTGTCCACCGGCGCGCAGGAGCCGCCGCCGGCCGACGAAGTGGCGCCGAAATTCGTCGCCTGGAATCAGGCTCTTGACCGTTTGAGCCGAGAGTTGGCGACCCTCAAGCTCGACGGCTTGCGTCTCGACAAAATCGACGAGGCGATCGGGCAGGTGACCGAAGAGGTGACCGCCTTCAAAGAAGAGATCGATCCTTTCGCCAACGAGGCGCGCGATTTGCGTGAAGCATATCTCGCCTCGCTGCAGCCCGGCGTGCCCGAAACGCCAGACATCCAGGCGCAAAAGAAGAGCCTGGATGATCGCTATAGCTTGCTCGAAGGCTGGCAAAGCCAAGCCGATCTCATCCTCGCGCGGGCCGGCCAGCTGCGCGACAAGATCTCGACGCAGCGCATCGATATTCTCGTGAACATGTTGACGGTGCGCGGCACCGCTGCCGCCAATCCCTTCGCCTGGCCGCGCGCCGCAGTCGAGGCCTGGACCATCGCCGGCGTGCTGGCGCCGCAAGTGTCGGAGACCACGCGGGCTTGGGTGGGGCCGAAGTCCGGCACGGCTGTGCGCATCTTCGGCATGGCGCTTGTTTTGGGATTGGCCGGCTGGTTCGTCGTCTTCGCGGCGGCGCGCCAATCCTGGCCGGCGCTCGGGCCGGCCTTGGTCGGTCCGTGGACGCAAGCCAGCTTGGCGTTCCTGGCAGCGGCTTTGCCCTGGCTGCTCGCGGCAGGCTCGCTTGCCTTCGCCAGCGATTGGGGCGCGGCCGACGTGTTGCCGCCGTCATTGTTGCCCTTCGCCGGCGGCTTGCTCGGCGGGGTCTTGATCGTCGGACTTGGCGTGATCGGCCTTGAATGCGCGCTCGACGTCTTGCCTGCTGTCGCAGATAAGCCGGCGATCCGCCGATCCGGCACGGCGCTTTTGATCTTGTTGGCGATCGAGATCGCGCTGGCGCCGCTGTTCGTCGCGACGACGGCGCCAAATCTGGCAGCGGTTTGGGCGTTGATTTTCACGGCGCTGGCGCTGCTGTTCGCCCGGGCTTTCGCGCGCAATTTGCAGGCGGCTTTCGCATCCGCGGGCGCGGTGGCAAGCCGCTTCCTATTGCTCGTTCTACCGAGTTTGGTTTCGGCGGTCTTGGCCTTGAGCGTGATCGCCGCGCTCATAGGCTATGGTGCGCTCGGCCGCTATCTGACCGCCAATCTGTTCGCCACCTTGCTGCTGCTGACAGTCGCCAGCGTGCTGCGCGCGGCGCTGCAGGAGTTCCTGCCGCGCGCCTTTGACGCCGCCGGGCCGGCGGGCCGCGCTCTGGCGGCCAAGCTCGGCGCCGATCAGGCAACTTTGCGGCTGATCCAGTTCTGGCTCGGCATCCTGCTCGACATCGTCATTCCGCTGATCGTGCTGTTCGGCCTGACCATCGTCTGGGGCGCCGGGCGCCAGGACGCGATCATGCTCGGCCAGCATCTGATCGAGGGCATCCGCGTCGGCAACGTGACGCTGTCGATCACCGATCTGATGTTCGCGATCTTCGCCTTCGTGATCGGCATCTGGATCACCCGGCTGGCCCAGCGCTTCCTCGACAAGCGGGTCTTCCCCGGCACCCAGCTCGATACCGGCGTGCGCAACTCGCTGCGCTCCGGCCTCGGCTATATCGGCGTGATGATCGCCGCGGCGGTCGCCGTGGCGGTGCTCGGCGTTAACCTGTCGTCGCTCGGCTTGATCGTCGGCGCCCTGTCGGTGGGCATTGGCTTCGGCCTGCAGAATATCGTCAACAATTTCGTCTCGGGCCTCATCTTGCTGATCGAGCGGCCGGTCAAGGTCGGCGACCGCATCGTCGTGGCCGGCAATGAGGGGGTGGTCAAGCGCATCAATGTCCGCGCCACGGAGATCATCGACCAGAACCGCGCCTCGGTCCTGGTGCCGAACGCCGACTTCCTCGGCGGCGCGGTGACCAACTGGACCCACAAGGATCAGTCGGCGCGGCTGCATCTGGATTTCCGCACGCCGGGCTCGCTTGGGGCCGAAGGCGGCCGCGATTTGCTGGTTGCTTGCGCGGCGGCCCATCCGGAGGTCCAGAAGACGCCGGGGCCCTCGGTGCTGCTGAAGGAGATCGGCGACAGCTACGGCTTCGAACTTGTGGCCGACATCGAGAACGCCGAACGGATGGAGCAGGTGGCGTCGGATCTGCGCTTCGCCATCGACAAGGCGCTGCGGGCCCTGCCGGCCTAACCCCTGAAGGGGGTGAAGCCGCTAGACAATCCAGGCGCAAAGGTTTATCCGGTGCACGTCCGGCAAGAAACGCTCATATTGCCGACCGAATTTGACGGGAGCGGGTCCCCGCAACCAGATTGAAACCCGTAAGATCAATGTCTTACGGGTTTTCCTTTTTACAGCGCCGAGGAGGCTGTCGATGACTCCGAACGAAATCGCCCGCGTGCAGGACTACCTCCGCAAGCTGTTCTCGAATGAGCGGATCAAGGTGCTGATGCCGGCCAAGAAGGGCGCCCCGGTCGAGGTGATGATCGCCGACGAGTTCGTCGGCGTGCTGCATCGCGACGACGACGAAGGCGAAGTGTCCTACGCGCTGCAGATGTCGATCCTCGAGGAAGACCTGCCGCCGGCCAGCCTGATCGGCGGCAAGCGCCCTTAGGCTGCCGCAGGCCGCCATGCAACGGTTGGCCCCGCTTCACGTTCTACATGAAGCGAAGGTTTTGCCTGAACGTGAAGGTCTATCAATAAGCCTTTGATATAGATTCATTTTTTGGAAGTGCGAATCATGGCCAAGGGCAACAAGAAGTCGACCAGCGAGAGCGAGTTCCTGCTGTTCAACGTTTTCTATGAAGACGGCGCGCAGACGTCGAATCGCAAGGTGGCACGCTCCGAACTCAGCGGCTTTTCGGAAGACGACGAGGATATCATCCGCCGCTCGATCGAAGAGCAGGACGCCAAGATCGCCGCCATGTCTGGCAAGCCGCGCGGCCCGATCAAGTCGATCTTGCCGGTCGACCGTCGTTGATCTGGCGCCGCTGATCTGGCGCCGCTGATCTGGCGCCGCTGATCTGGCGCCGCGGGCTCAATGCTCGCGGAACAGCCGGCCGTAGCCGTCGATGCGGTCGTTCACCCCGGCGAGCCGCATCCCCTCCCAGATGATGGCCTGCAGGGCGGTCACCACTTTCACGCCGAACTCCTGTTCCAGGGGCTCGATGGCGGGGATGGTCGCCCAATGGGGACAGCCGAAGATCAGGGTGTCGATCTCCGGCTGCTCGCGCAGCAGTTCGCGGCCGAGGGCGAGGGCGGTCTCCGGCGGGATGCGGTTGTAGTCCTCCAGGACGGCTCCGGCATGTTTGCGGCCGATCAGGGTCATGCCGTCGCCGAGCGAGCCGCTCGCGGAATCGCCGATCTTGCGCGGGACCGCCGGATTGATCGTCCCGACCTTCTTGGCACCGAGCGCCTTCAGGGCATTGCCCTGGGCGACCGAACTGGTGCTCACCGGTACGCCATACTTCGCCGACAGGTCGGCCAGGGCTTTTTTGAGCGCCTCGGGCCCGTGCGACAGGTTGGTCGGCGCGCCGCCCATGATGATGACATCGGCGCCGGCCCGAGCGAAGGACTCCACGGCGCGAAGGCCTTGCCGATAGACATCCTCGAACTGCTCCTGGGTATGGGAGCTGATCTGCAGGGTAAGGATCGACATCATCACGTCGTCGGGCGCGATCTGGTAAAAATACTTCGGCAGTAATTCGGTGACGAACGCCACCGACGAGTAGCCGATCCGAGCCCGCACCTTCGCCATCGCAACCTCCCTCATTGCAGCCTGCTCAGCCATTTGGTTTGGCCTTATGGCGTATCTTTCCATGCGCGGCGGCGCTTTCAAAGGTCGCAAAATCGGCCAGACGGCGACCATGGGCGGCGGTTATGATCGGGCGACAAGAAACGCCACAGGGAGAGAACTATGTCCGCCCGTACCTTGCCGAAGGACGTCTATGCCGATTCGCGTTGCCGCTTGCCGATGCCCAAGCGCGAGGATCTGGACGCCACCGGCCAAGAAATTTACGACCATCATGTCGATCCCAACGGCGGCTCGATCAAGGGGCTGAACGGTCCCGGCGGCCTGCGCCTGCACAGCCCGAAATACTCGGCGGCCCTGGCGCCGTCGAGCCGCTATCTGCGCCGCGAGGCCGAGTTCAGCGGCCCGATCCGCGAGCTGATCATCCTGATGGCGGCGCGCGGCATGGACAGCGCATTCGAATGGGCCGCCCATGAGCCGGAGGCGCTGAAGGAAGGCTTGCCGCAGCAGGTCATCGACATCGTCAAACATCGGCGGCCGGTCGACGGCCTGCCGGAGAAAGAGGCGACGATCATCCTGTTTGGCCGGCAGTTGTTTGACGAGCGGCGCGTGTCGCCGGAGGTGTTCGCCGCCGCCTTGCGCATCTTCGGCCGCAAGACGCTGATCGATATGGTCGGCCTGATGGGCAATTACGCCTCGACGGCCTTGCTGCTCGCGGCCTTCGACATGCAACTGCCCGACGGCGACGTCGCCGAGCTGCCGATCGGCTAATAACGAAAGGGCCCCGGCAGTCACCTGGGGCCCTTCTACTTATTCAGATCTCGTCCGACTTAATATTTCTTCTCGGACTTGCGGTCGGGCGAGGCGCCGGTCGTGCTCGGCTGGAACGCCGGCGGATCGCTGGCATCCATGCTTTCGAGCGAGGCCTCGTCGACCTTCTCGTCGTCGGTCATCGGGCGCTTCCTGGTCTGCGGATCGGGAACGCTCGGCGTATTGAGCGGGCCTTGGCCGCCGGAACTGCCGGTCTCGCGCGGCTCGTTATGCCCGTGGAGTTTGTCTTTATCCTGGGATTCGGCTGACATGGCGACCTCCTGATTGTCGTGTAAGAGGTAAACGCTTCAGCGGCCCTGCCGTTCGCATCGCAATCGTTTCATGCATCAAACGCTGATGACGGCACAGGACAAAGTTCATAGAAACGACAAGAGCGCCCGGCGGGACCGGGCGCTCTTGCATCGTTCGAACTGTCCGAACGTTACTTCTTGGCTTCCGCCGGGGCGTCTTTCGGCTGCATGGCCGCCTTGGCCTTCTCGATGATGGCCGGCGAGGCGCCGACCGTTTCGGCGACGATGGCGGCGACGTTGGCGCCGGTGTCGGGGTAAAGATCAAAGTCCTGCTTCTTCACGTCGGCGAGGAAGGCGGCGTCCTTCACGGTCGCGTCGAACGCCTGGCGCAGCGCGGCGACGCGGTCGGCCGGCACGTCCGGCGGCGTGAGATAGGGGCGGCCGAGGCCGACCGGCGAGGAGATCATGCGCAGCACCTGGCGCTCGTCGTCATTGCGCGCCAGATCGGTCATCAGCGGCACGTTCGGCAGTTCCGGCGCGCGCTTGGTGCCGACCTGGAAGACGAAGACGACCTTGCCGTCCTTGATCCAGTCGGGATGCTCGCCGGCCAAGCTGCCGTAACTGAAACCGCTGCGCGCCTGCACCTCGCCGCGCTCCATGGCGATATCGATGTCGCGCGCGCGTTCGTAGCCGACGACGTTCTTGAACTTCAGGCCGAGCAGATTGGTGGCAACCGTGGTGTAGAGCACCGAGCCCGAGCCGGCGCCGGTGCCGCCGGAGATCACCTGCGTCGTGCGCAAATCCTCGACGCTCTTCACGCCGGTCGTATGCCACACCGCCGTCATCAAGTTGCTGATGCCGGTGGTGCCGATCCAATTGAACTTGCTGGCGTCGTAGCGCACGCCTTTGCCGTCGAGCACTTGGTGCAGCACGATGCTGTTGCCGACCGTGCCGAAGGCGCTGCCGTCCTTGGCCGCTTGGTTATAAAGATAGTTGGTGGCGAGCACATGGCCGGCGCCCGGCATGTTCTGCACCACGAAGTGCGGATTGCCGGGAATATATTTGCCCATGTGGCGCGTGATGGTGCGCGCCGCGAGATCGTAGTCGCCGCCGACGCCGGTGCTGGCGATGACGTTGATCTGGCGGCCCTTGTAGAACTCGGCGACCGATTGGGCGCTGGCGGTGGTGGCGAGGCCGGCGACGAGCAGCGCCGCGCAGGCGGACTCGCAGAGATGGCGGGAAATGGTCATCGGTGTCTCCTGTTTGAGGCCGCCAGCCTTATGATGGGGCGTGCCAATCGGCGCAACCTACAGGGCTTGCGGCGCCGCTTCAACCGCTGCCGCGCTTAGCTCAACAGCTTGACAAGCAGCGGCAGCAGCAAGGCGGTGAGCAGTCCGTTGACGCCCATGGCGAGGCCGGCGAAGGCGCCCGCCGTTTCGTTCACTTGAAAGGCGCGCGCCGTCGCGATGCCGTGCGAGACGGTGCCGACCGCGAGGCCGCGCGCGCGCCAATCGAGCACGCCGATCGTGTTGAGCAGCCAGCGCCCGCCGACGGCGCCGACCGCGCCGGTGACGAGCACGAGCACCGCGGCAAGCGCGGGCAAGCCGCCGATCTGTTCGGCAAGGCCGATGGCGATCGGCGTCGTGACGGATTTCGGCGCCAGCGACAGCAGCGTGGCGCGCGACGCGCCGAGCGCATAGGCGATGGCGACCGCCGAGCCGGCGGCGACGACCGAGCCGGCGATGATGGCGAGCATCACCGGCAGGAAGAAGCGCTTGATCGTCGCGACATGGCGGAACAGCGGCAAGGCGAGGGCGACGGTGGCGGGGCCGAGCAGGAAATGCAGGATCTGCGCGCCGGAAAAATAATCGGCGTAGGGCGTGCGCGTCGTCATCAGGATGGCGCCGATCAGGACGATGGCGATCAACAGCGGGTTGGCGAGCGGCGCGGCATTGGCGCGGCGATGCAGCCACAGGCCGATCACATAGGCCGCGAGCGTCACCGCCAGCCACAGCAGCGCGCCGCCGGCGAGGCGCTCCCACAAATGCGCTAAGGCGTCAGACATCCTTGCGCTCCGCCCGCTTGAGCAGACGATCGAAGATCAGCGCGGTGACGACCATGCCGAGCAGCGTGCTGACCAGCACGGAGACGACCAGCGGCAGCCATTCGGCGCGCAGCAGGTCGAGATAGAGAATAATGCCGACGCCGGCCGGCACGAACAGCAGGCCGAGATGGCGCAGCAATCCATCGGCGGCGGGCGCCAGGGTGACCGCCAGCTGCGGGCGCAGGAGCAAGGCGATGAACATGAAGGCGAAGCCGAGCACCGGGCCGGGCAGCGGCAGGCCGAACAGATCGGCGACCGCTTGGCCGAGCAACTGGCCGATGAGCAGCAACAGGAAGGATTCGAGCATCGTGAACCACGCTGAGAGGCGACGGCGGGAACTGTAGACGGGGCCGGCGCTTCATCCTAGTCTGGCGCGGTGATGATTCCGAGACTTTCTAAGCCGCGCCGTTTGTTCTGCGCCGTCCTGCTGGTGGGGACGCTCGCCGCTTGCGCGCCGCGCGACGGCCATGTGCCGGATTTCGCGCGTAAACCGTACGAGCCCTTTTCACGCAGCGCCGCCGTCGAGATCGCGTTGCGCGAATGGCGGCTGTTCGGCGAGATCGTCGTGCCGGCGGATGCGCCCAGCGAGATCGACGCGCCGGCGGACAGCGCCGAGCGCCGGCAGGGCCTGTGGCAGCGCGTCGGCGAATATTGGTGGCTGGGGCTGAATGCCGATCAAACCGGCCATGCCTATACGGGCTTGCACGATGCAGAGGGGCGGCGCTATCCGCCCGAGCGCGACGGCGCCTATGCGTGGTCGGCGGCGTTCGTCTCTTATGCGATGCGCATGGCCGGGGCGGGGCCGCGCTTTCCCTACGCGGCGGCGCATCATGTTTACGTCAATGCAGCTGCTCGCGGCACCGACCTCCTCATCGCGGAGGATCCGGCGCGCTATGCGCCGCAGCCCGGCGATCTCATTTGCGTCGTGCGCGATGCGGCGCGGCCGTTGCGCTTCGCCGATTTACCCGCGCCGCGCTTCGCCGGCCATTGCGATATTGCGATCGGCACAAACGGCGAGGGGCTCGCGGTGATCGGCGGCAATCTGCAGGATGCGGTGGCGCTCAAGCGTCTGCCGTTAGCGCCCGATGGGCGCTTGACCGTTCTTGTCGAGCGGCCGTGGCTCGCGGTCTTGCGCGTCGCCTACGCCGCGCCGTGAGCCAAGGCCGAGCGGCTGTTCGCAGAACGGACGGCCACGACGGACTGGCGGAAGCGCTCTAGGGCTCGCGATGACAGCGCGATGAACGTCAACCTATTGCGAAAATCGCCCTCGGCGCTTGCCGGTATGTCTTTCGGCATAGAGGAGATGTTGCCGAAAAGCCGCAAACATCAGGATTTCCTTATATTTGCCTCTGAACAAGTTAACACGATGTTCCGGAAGGTTTTTATTCTTTCGCGGCGCCTCGCTCGCGCCTGTCCCACATCGGCGACGGGAGGACAACTTATGCGGTTCGTGAACGTGATTGCGGCGCTGGGGACGGCCATCGGGGCGAGCTTCGATTTCGGCCTGGCGCAGGGTGCAGAGCCGGCGAACTGGGTTCAGGTCGCCGCGCCGGAATCTGGCTTCAGCGCGAGTTTTCCGGCCCAGCCGCAGATGGAGCGCAGCAGCCACACGCAGGCGGGCGAGGCCTATCAATCGACGCGTCATACTGCAGTCGTCGAGGACATGGCGATGGCGGTGGATTACAGCGTCTACAGCGATCCGACCATGCGAATCGATTTGCAGAAGGTCATGAACGGCTTTGCCGATGCGATGCACGGCAAGGTCACTGCGAAGTGGGAGCGCAGCTACCCGCGCTCGTTCGGCGGCGCCTTGCCGATGCTCGAGTATACGGTGCAAAACGGCGACACGATCTGCCGCGCCGGGGCGATTGCCGACGGACCGGGGGTCTATCAGGTGATCGGCTGCGCCAACAAGGCGGCTGCCATGCCGGCCGACATCGAGCGGATGCTCTCATCCTTTAAGCTGATGCCGCGCACGCGATCCTAGCGTAACTGCTCGCGGAAAATTTCGATCAGGCGCCGGGCCACGGGCGACAGGCTCTCCGGCGCGGCGCGCAGCAAGCCATCGGACAGATAATCCGATTGTCCGTCCTCCGTGCCCTTCATCCGCTCGAAGGCCATGGTCCAATCAGGAAAGGCGCGAGTTTCGATATCGTCGCGTGCCAGGACGATAAGCCCGCTATGGCGTGTATCCTGCCCGACCTTCGTCATCAGCAGGTCGAGCTGTTCGCGCGGCCCCTCGATATATTGCAAAAAATTGCCGTCCCAGTAGAGCAGAATGCCGCTGATGCCGCGGGCGGCATTGTTGCGCCGCGATACAGCGAGCAAATCCCGCAACGTCTCGGAGGTGAAAAGCTCGGTGGCCGAACTGACGTAGATGATCGATCGTAAAGCCATGCCGCGCTCTTGAAGATGCGTGTCTTGGACCTACTGTGGAATTGCCGTCCCGCGCGAAATCCTGAATAATGCCGTTAGAATACTAAGGAATGGCCGCTTGGCAAGAGCTGGCGCTGCCTTCCGTCACAGGAGTTTCGCCATGATCGGCCTCGGCCTTGCCTCGTCCCACGCCACCGCCATGTTTTGTCCGGCCGAATATTGGCCGACGGTTTATGCCGGGATCCCCGAGTATATGAAGGGCTCCCAGCCGGATACGGCGAAGCTGGAGACGCCGGAGGTCATCCAGCAGCAGATCGCGCGCCTCGAAAAGAACTTCGCCCGCCTGCGTGACGAGATCGCCGCTTATAAGCCCGACGCGCTGATCTATGTCGGCGATGATCAGAACGATATGTTCAACGCTTCGAATAATCCGACCTTCGCCGTGTTCACCGGCGACGAGGTGTGGGGCGCCACGGTGCCGCGCTATCTCGGGCAGGATCCGAAAGATTCGCGTTTGCATGTTCCGGTCCATAGCGATCTCGCCAAGCGGATTCACAAGGGCCTGATCAAGCGCGATTTCGACGTTGCGAACTGCGGCAAGATGCAGCCGCTCGGCCATTCCGAGCGTGGCGTCTCGCATATGCTGATCTTCCCGCATCCGAAATTGGTGCCCAACAACGACATTCCTGTCGTCCCGATTTTCATCAACGAATATTTTCCGCCGCTGCCGTCGGCCAAGCGCTGCTGGGCGCTCGGCAAGGCGATCGCCGACATCCTGAAAGACGGGCCCGAGCGCGTCGCGATTTACGCGTCGGGCGGCCTATCGCACGATCCGCTGGGGCCGCGCGCCGGCTGGATCGACGAGGCGATGGACAACTGGATTCTCGAGCGCCTGGAGCGCGGCGAGCAGGCCGAGTTGCAGAACCTCTTTACCTTTGATTCGGCGAGCCTGCGCGGCGGCTCGGCGGAAATCCGCTCGTGGATCACGGTCGCAGCGGCGATGGACCGGCCCGCCAAGCGGATCGATTACTTCCCCTCCCATCACGCCAAAACTGGCCTTGCCTGGGCCTATTGGCCCGAGGAGCGCGCCGGGCAGCGGTGAGGGGGACATGGCTGAAATCCTTGAGGAATAAAGGATTCCTTGACTTTTCCACAGCTATGGCGCATTTAGTCCTTCAAGACGCGGTCAGAACGCTGTTCGCCCGTCTTTATAGATCTCGTGATCCGCGCGAAGCGTGTTCGCTTTCTTTTAAGTTTGCGATGCTCTCCATCCCGAGACGCTCCCCGTTACCGGGGACCCTTTAAACAAGGGTTGCCTTGCTCGCGCGCAGGGCCGCAAAACTACAAAGAAAGACTCTATGTCCATTCAAACGTTTGCCGAGCTCGATTTGATCGAGCCGTTGCAGCACGCCCTGCGTACTGCCGAGTACACCAAGCCGACGCCCATTCAGGCCCAGGCCATTCCCCATCTTCTCGCCGGCCGCGACTTGCTGGGCTGCGCCCAAACCGGCACCGGCAAGACGGCAGCCTTCACGCTGCCGATCCTGCAGCGCCTGGTCAATGTGCCGAAGCCGCCCAAGGCGAAGAGCGTGCGCGCGCTGATCCTGACGCCGACCCGCGAACTGGCTCTGCAGATTGCCGATAGCTGCTCCACTTACGGCCGCTACCTCAAAATCACCCATGCCGTCGTCATGGGCGGCGTCGGCCATGTGCCGCAGATCAAGACCCTGGCGCGCGGCGTCGATATCCTGATCGCCACGCCGGGCCGCTTGATGGAGATGATCGCCGATCGTCACGTCAATCTCGGCGATGTCGAGGTCTTCGTGCTCGACGAAGCCGATCGCATGCTCGACATGGGTTTCATCCGCGATGTGCGCAAGGTGATCGCCGCCTTGCCGGCCGACCGCCAGAGCCTGCTGTTCTCGGCGACCATGCCGAACGACATCTCGAAGCTGGCGACCAGCTTGTTGCGCGATCCGCTGCGCGTCGAAGTCACGCCCGTCGCGACCACCGCCGAGCGCATTGCCCAGAAGCTGTTCTACGTCGAGAAGCCGGCCAAGAACCGCCTGCTCGCCAAGCTGATGGAAGATGAGGCCGTCGGCCGCGCCATCGTGTTCTCTCGCACCAAGCACGGCGCCAACAAGATCGCCGAAGTGCTCGCTCGCAGCTACAAGGGTGGCGTCGAGGTCATCCATGGCAACAAGTCGCAGTCGGCGCGTCAGAACGCGCTCGAAAGCTTCCGTGCCGGCAAGTCGCGCGTGCTGATCGCCACTGACATCGCCGCACGCGGCATTGACGTCGATGGCATCACCCATGTCATCAACTTCGATCTGCCGAACGAGCCGGAAAGTTACGTCCACCGCATCGGCCGCACTGCGCGCGCCGGCGCCGAGGGCATCGCCTGGTCGTTCTGCGACGGCAGTGAACGCGCTTATCTCAAGGACATCGAGAAGCTGACGCGTCAGCGCATTTTTGTCGAAGTTCTGCCGGACTTGCCGCCGCTCGCGCGCGGCGAAGCCGTCGAAGAACGCGCGCCGCGCCGCCCGCAAGGCAACGGCGGCGGCCGCAACGGATCGTCGCGCAATGGCAGCGGCGCCAAGAGCGGCGGCAGCCGTCATGGCGGTCCCGCCAACAAGACCAGCAATCGCAGCGGCCAGACCCGTCATGCCGAGCCGCGCGCGCCGCGTGCCGACGGGGAAGCGCGTGCGCCGCAAGGCGGGCGCGCCAATGAAAATCGCTCCGCTCGTCCGGCGTCCAATAACCAGTCGCAGCGCCCGGCCCGCCAGGACGATTTCCGCAACGGTGATTACCGCGATGCTGAACGCAGCAACCGCAATGGCAATGCCGGTCTGTACCGCGCCGACGCGCGGCCGACCCCGGCTGGCGCCAGCGAAGGCGAGCGTCCGCGCGGCCCCTCGGCCAATCGGGGGCCCCGTCGCCAAGGCGGTCCGCGCCGCTCCGGTGGCCAGCGTCCGAACGCCTGATCGCTCTTCGAGGGACAAGAATAAAAAAGGCCCCTGGGAAACCAGGGGCCTTTTCTTTTGCGCTCTCTCTCGGCGATTATTGATGGCTGAAGTCGTAGCGGTCGTTCTCCATGACCTTGGCCCAAGCTGCCGCGAAGTCCTTCACGAACTTCTCCTTGGCGTCGCTGCAGCCATAGACTTCGGCCAATGCGCGCAGCTGCGAGTGCGAGCCGAAGATCAGGTCGACGCGGGTGGCCGTCCATTTGACCTGCTTGGTCTTGCGGTCGCGTCCCTCATAGACGCCATCCTGGCCAGATGGATTTATCGCGATTTTTCGCCAAATCAGGACAATTTTCCAGAATCTCGATTTGTGCCAATCTCTTGCTGCCAGGGACGAGGGGGAGGCAGATATGCTCGACAGGCCGAACACGATTGACGATGCAACCGCGAAGGTGTGGGGGCCCTACACGCAAGCGGAGCTCGACGCGCAATACAACCAGATGAGCGCGATGAGCGAGGCGGAGCGCCAGCATCATCATCATTTCAAGACCGCCGAAAGCGCGCGCGTGCGGGCGGCGTTGAGCCAGGACGCGATCTTCGACGTCGCCTACGGCGCCGGCTCAGCTGAGCGGCTGGATATCTTCCGCCCCGCCGCCGGCAAGCGCGCATCGAATTGGCCAATCCAGATCTACTTTCATGGCGGCGCCTGGAAGGCCGGCAAGAAGGAAGATGTCAGTTTCATCGCGGAGCCGTTCGTTGCGCACGGCGTGATGTTCGTGGCGATCGACTATGATCATGTGCCGGACGTGACGCTCGACGAACATGTGCGTCAAGCCCGCGACTCGGTGGCTTGGGTCTACCGCAATGCGGAGAAGCTCGGCGGCGATCCCGCGCGGATTTTTATCAGCGGCCATTCGTCCGGCGGCCATGTCTGTGCCCAAGTGGCGGTGACGGACTGGCCGGCGTCGTACGGCTTACCCGAGGATCTGATCAAGGGCGCCGCGCCGATCAGCGGCATGTATGACCTGGCGCCCGTCCGGCTGTCATGGCGCAACAGCTATCTTTCGCTTGATCCGGCGGCGGCGGCACGCTTGAGCCCGATCCTGCAAATTCCCGAACGTGTCTTGCCGATGGTCGTCGGCTACGGCTCGCGCGAACTCGACGAGTTCAAACGGCAGGGGCGCGACTTCGCGACAGCCTGGCGGCGCGCCGGTCATCCTTGCGTCGAGATTGAGCTGTTGGGCCTCAACCACTTTGCTGTCAGCCATGCCTTTGCCAATCCGCAAGGGCCTCTTTTGAAAGCAGTTTTCGCCCAAATGAACGTCTAATTGGCAGCAATTGCAGCGATCTGCGGCATCTAAACGCCTCATTGTCCTCGCCACGTTACGTAATGGATGATAAAAATAATCGATCAATTATCTACCGGCTGGCTTGCTACGCCTGCTCTCCGCTGCGCTCCGGCTTTCCCCGACTAGCTTAATTGATCGGCATCGCGCGACGGACGCGCGGAAGTTTGAACTCGCCCACCAGGGAGATGACGATGGCGACAGGCACCGTGAAGTGGTTCAACCCGACCAAGGGTTTCGGATTCATTACGCCGGACGAAGGCTCCAAGGATGTGTTCGTTCACATCACCGCCGTTCAGCGCGCCGGCATACAGGCTTTGACCGAAGGCCAGAAGGTCACCTACGAGTTGGCGACAGAGCGCGGCAAGACCGCTGCCGTCAACCTCCAGCTCGGTTGATCCGCGGCGCCTTCGTCTGGCCGCGTTCAGAATAAGAAAACGGCGGTTTGGGAGAACCGCCGTTTTCTTTTGCCGACACCGAATGGCGTGCGCGGTTAAACCGCGACCGTCGTGCCGGAATTCAGAACCTCGCCGATTTTGCTCTTCAGCTCTTTGCGCTGATAGGGCTTCTTGAGCAAAAACATTCCTTCGGTAAGGCGTCCATCGGTCGTGATGGCACTCTCATCGTAGCCCGAGGTGAATAGCACCTTAAGATGCGGATGCTGTTCGAGCGCACGTTCAGCCAATTCCCGGCCGTTCATGCCACCCGGCATGATGATGTCGGTGAATAGCAAGTCGACCTGTTCGTCGCTTGCGAGCTTTTCCAGACCAGACGGACCGTTCTCTGCTTCGAGCACGTTGTAGCCGAGGCTTTCGAGTTGTGCCGTCACATAGGTGCGGACCATGTCGTTGTCTTCGACCACAAGGATAGTTTTCCGCGAGCTGTCGACCGCCGTTGCCTCGCTTGGTGACTTTACGGTCTCTCTTGCAACGCTGCGGGGGAAATAGATTCTCACGGTTGTACCCTTTCCAATTTCGCTTTCGAGCCGCACGAGGCCGCCCGATTGATTGACAAATCCATGCACCATCGAGAGGCCGAGGCCGCTGCCTTGGCCGACTGCCTTGGTGCCGAAGAACGGCTCGAAAGCCCGTTTGAGGACATCGGGCGTCATGCCAGAGCCTGAATCCGTGACCTTGACGACGACGAAATCGCCGGGTTCCGCATCGCCGGCGGTGTCGACAAGATTGAGAGTCGCATTGCTCGTGGCGATTTTGAGCTTGCCGCCGTTCGGCATGGCATCGCGCGCGTTCAACAGGAGGTTGAGAAGGGCCTGATCGATTTGGCCGCGATCTAAGGTCGCCGGCCAAAGGTCTTCTGACAAAGACTTCGTGACCGAAATATGTACGCCGATCGAACGCTCGATGAGACGGCCAAGATCGGCGATGATTTCGTTGAGGTCGACCGAGACGGGCTCCAATGTCTGGCGACGCGAATAGGCGAGCAGCCGCATCGTCAGTTCGGCGCCGCGATCCGCCGCTTGCTTCGTCATGTTCGCCCAGCGTTGCAACTGTGGCGCGTCGGCCAGGGATTCGATCAGGATTTCCGAATTGCCGATGATGACCTGCAGCAGGTTGTTGAAGTCATGGGCGATGCCGCCGGTCAATTGACCGATGGCTTCCATGCGCGTGGCTTGCCGTGTCTTTTCCTCGGCAAGGCGCTGCGTGGTGATGTCGCGCACCATGCTGACCATGCCCGTGCAACGGTCGTCGTCGTCGGTCAAGCGCGTGTTGACCCATTCGCAGAAAATCACCCGGCCGTCTTTGGTGCGGTTGACGCTGACATGCGTGATGACCTCCTCGCCGGAATAGACTTTCGCGATGCCGCCTTCGATGGCGTCGCGCAGTTCCGGCGAGACGATGTAATCCATAGGATCGACGCCGAGCATTTCGGCCTTGCTGTAGCCGAAGATTTGTTCGGCGGCCGGATTCCAATCCAGAATGCGGCGGTTATGGTCCAGCAGCAGGCAGCCTGCCGGCATGTTGTCGATCATCATGCGCAGGCGGGCGGCGAGAGACTGGCGCCGCAACTCGGCGATTTTCTGGTCATGGATGTCGAGGGCAAGGATGATCGTGCCGCCCTCCTTATCGTGCCGCTCGCGAATTTGTAGCCAGCGTCCTTTGCGTTCGACTTCTTGCACGAAGGGGATGTCGTGGTGCTGCGCCATGCGACGTGCAATCCATTCCTCCTCCCGACCGGCAGCTTCAGGGATCAATTTACGTTCGACGCATTCGCGCAGGAAATCCTCGAAGTCGACCAACGGACCAAGCTGTTGGTGACAGGCGTATACAACTCTTGAAAGCGCGTGTTGCACACGACGAGACGGTCGTCGGCGTCATAAAGCGCGAATCCTTCCGAGAGGCTCTCGATAGAGCGCAGAAAACGATCGCGGCTGCGCTGGGCGCGCTCTTGCGTCGTCACTTGGGCGGTCATGTCGTTATAGGTGCCGCGATAGCCCAGGAAGGTCCCATGCGCGTCGAAGATCGGTTTGCCGCTCACGATGCGATGGCGCACGCGCCGTCCTCCTTCGGGCGGGCATGGCGGAATTCGCGGAAGGTGCGGTGCGCATCCATGTCCGCTTTCAGCTTGAACCAATGGGGATCTTGCTCGGGATCTATGCCGAGATTGCCCCAACGGGTCTTGCCGATGTAGCTCGGCGTCGCTCCCCTGACGCGACTGTGCCAGATCATCCGATGCTGGGCGTCGGTCTGCCAGAAGCGATCGCAGGCCGCTTCCGCGAAATCGCGAAAGAGCTGTTCGCTTTCGCCAAGTGCGCCGAGCAAGGTTTCGCGGCGCCGGATGTCGCGCAGTGCGAGCCCACCGAAAAGGCCGATGGCCGCCGCGATCAACGCGGATATTCCGGCGAGCATCATCCACTCGCGCCGCCAACTCGCCAGCATGATCTCTTCGCTGATGCCGGCGAGCACATAGAGCTGCGTATCCGGTACGCGATGTAGCGCATAGACGCGGCGCACGCCGTCTATCGGGCTTTCGGCCGTGAAACCTGCCTGGTTGGCGTGTGCCATCATGTCGGCGCCGAGAGAGGCGGTGTCAGCGCTGTTTTCATGTCGCGACGAGCTGAGCAATAAATTGCCGTTACTCAGGAACAGCGCGATTTCGGAGCCCTCGCCAAGATTGGCGCTGTCGAGCACGGACCGCAACTGCGACAGATCTGTGCTGGCGGCGACGACGCCATCGAATGCGCCATTCGGCTTTTCGATGCGTCGGCTGGCGACGATGATCCAATCGTTGGTGACGCGGCTGAGCATCGGTGGGCTAATAAACAAGCCCATCTCCGGATAGAAACGCGGCACGGTGAAGTAAGGACGATCGTTGAGCAACAGATTCGCTGGCGGATACCCCGCCGACTCGTTCAGCAGAATGCCATTCTCATCGATCAGATACAGGTTACGGATAGTGCCGGAGCGCTCTTGTTTAGCCTTCAATGAATTGTAGATTTGCAGACTGTCGTTTTGTCCATCAACTAGGTCGTAGCGCAGTGCGTCGAGCACGCTCTGCAGGGTCATGTCGATGGTTTGGACGGTGCGCGCGGTTTGTGCGGCGATGACATGCGCCATGCCCTGCACCGACTGGCTTGTGCGCTCGCGCAACTCCTGCCCTTTAAACCAGCTGTGCAATCCAAGGGCGCCCAGACCAAGCATAATCGCGCAGGTAATGAGCAGAAGAAGGTGATGTACCGCGCGCGCCATGAGCGGCCGGGCCCTGGGGCGAGACGGCTGACGGCGGGGGATCAAAACGCGATAACGGGTTCTGCATGGGGCTGTGGCTGGTCATTTTGAAAGCCGATCATAACTAAAGGCATATAAATAAAGCCCTAAAGAGGTGGGGGTGGTCAAGGATAGTTACAAGCCATTGATTAATATGTGTTTTTGATAATTGTCCGGTTTCTGGAGATTGTCAGGGGGGATGGCAGTCGCTAGGCTGACGGCAAACAGCCTGGGAGGCGCCAAAATGAAGACCCTGCATCGGCCCGCATTGGCGAGCGCTGTGGCTTTATCTGCATGGGTGGCGGCGAGCGGCTGGGCGGCGGCACAAGCGCCTGCCGAGTTCTACAAGGGCAAACAGCTCACCTTCATCGTCGGCTCGAGCCCTGGCGGCGGCTATGACGCGCAGGCACGGCTGCTGGCGCGCCATCTCAGCAAACACATGCCGGGCAATCCCAGTATCGTCGTGCAGAACTTGCCGGCGGCGGGCAGCCTGCAGGCGGCCAACAACCTCTATAATATCTCGCCCAAGGACGGCTCGACCTTCGGCATGGTTCAGCGCGGCATGTTGACCGCGACGCTCACCAACCCAACCGGCGTGCGATTCGACATCGCCAAGTTTAACTGGATCGGCAACATGGCCTCGGAGACGGCGGTGGTCGTCGCCTGGGCTGATTCGCCGATTCAGACGACGGAGGATCTCTTTACGAAAGAGATGATCGTCGGCGGCACCGGCCCGACCATCGACACCGAGACGACGCCGCGCCTGCTCAATGCGCTGATCGGTACCAAATTTAAAGTCATCTCGGGTTATCCCGGAACGACGGAAGTGACGCTCGCCATGGAACGGGGCGAAGTCATGGGGCTCGGCGACTGGTCGTGGTCGAATGTGAAGAGCCGGCGCGGCGATTACTTGCGTGACAAGAAAATCCGCGTGCTGATGCAAAGCGCGTTGGAGAAGGAGCCTGATCTGCCCGACGTGCCGCTCGCCCTGGACTACGTCAAAAATGCCGAAGATCGCCAGATCATGGAATTGATCATGGCGCAGAAGACCGTGGCGCGGCCGCTGGTCGCGCCGCCCGATGTGCCGAAGGATCGCATCGAAGCCTTGCGCACCGCTTTCATGGCGACGGGCAAGGATCTGGACTTCATGCAGGACGCCGACAAAAGCAAACTCGACATCGGCATGACGTCGGGCGCCGACGTCGACAAGGTGGTGGCCCGCATCGTGAAAACGCCGCCTGCGCTCGCCGACAAGCTATCGGCCGCGATTGCGCCGCCCACCCGCTAAGGCGCACGCCTGCGGCAGCGGTAGCCAAGAGAACGCCCAATCATTGGGTACTTACCCTGTTGAAAATATACTGCGGCGTCTCGGATATACCGAGGCGCCGTATTCTTTTGGCAAGAAAGGGTCTAGAAGATCGGCACATGTCTAGGGTTGGAAAACGCTCGATCGCCTTCAAATAGGAGCGTTCATGTCTCGTTTTATGGGACTTGCCGGTTTCGCCGGCGCTGTCGTGAGTGTCTATGCCGCCTTCGCTGCCCCGTCGCAGGCGCAGTCGGTCGAAGAGTTCTACAAGGGCAAGCAAGTGACGATCATCGTCGGCTCGGCAGCCGGCGGCGGTTATGACGCGACGGCGCTTTTGTTCGCGCGCTTCCTTGGCAGCCATCTGCCGGGCAATCCCAACATGATCGTGCAGAACATGCCGGGTGCCGGCAGTCTGACGGCGACGAACAATCTCTACAATCTCGCGCCGAAGGACGGTTCTTTCATCGGCGTCGTCCAGCGCGGCATGTTGACCGCCAAGCTGACCAATCCGAACGGCGTGCGCTTCGACGTCGAGAAGATGAATTGGATCGGCAATCTCGCCCCTGAAGTCGCCACCATAGTGTCGTGGAAGAACAACGCGGTGAAGACGACCGACGACTTGTTTAAGACCGAGCTGATCGTCGGCGGCCCCGGCCCGACGCTTGATCCGGAAACCACGCCGCGTTTGCTCAACGCGCTGATCGGCACCAAATTCCGTATCGTTTCGGGCTACACCGGCAACACGGAAATTTTGTTGGCCATGGAGCGCGGCGAAGTGGGCGGCACCGCCGACCTTGCTTGGAGCAACGTGAAGCGCCGCACCGACCTGCGCCCGAACCTGAACATTCTCATGCAGGTCGGGCTCGAGAAGGCGCCGGACCTCGACGTGCCGCTCGCCCTCGACTTCGCCAAGAGCGAAGAAGATCGCGAGATCATGGAGCTGTTCTTCATCCAGAAGACGGTCGCCCGTCCGCTGGTGGCGCCGCCGAACGTGCCGAACGATCGCGTCCTTGCCTTGCGTAAGGCCTTCATCGATATGACCAAGGACAAGGCCTTCATCGCCGAAGCCGAGAAGCTCGCGCTCGATGTCGAGCCGGCGACCGGCGAGGACATCCAGAAGATCATCGCCAAGATCGCGGCGACGCCGCAGGACATCGCCGACAAGCTGACCAAGGCGATCACCGCCCCGAAGTAAGCCACATGGCTTGATCAGACGTGCCTTTGAACCCCGCTTCGGTCCTGCCGAGCGGGGTTTTTCTTATGCGGAAGGCGAGGTGACAAGCGCAGGATCGCCGTGTAGAAGAGTCGATAAGCGGTGCCAATAGCCGTAAAAAACAGGGAGTCATTGATGCCGAATTCTCATCAAGTCCGGATTCTGTCTGCCGTTGCCGGTCTCTGCATGGTCGGCCTCGGCGGCCAGGCCTTGGCACAGGCGAGCGTCGAGAATTTCTACAAGGGCAAGTCGGTCGATCTAATCGTCGGCGGCGATGCCGGCGGCGGCTACGATATTTATGGTCGTGCGGTCGGCAAGCATATTGCGAAGCATATTCCCGGCAGTCCGACCATTGTCGTCAAGAACATGCCGGGTGCCGGCAGCAACAAGGCGGCCGAGTTCATCTACAGCGTCGCGCCGAAGGACGGTTCGGTGTTCGGTATCGTCTTTCCCGGCGCCATCATGACGCCGCTGCTCGATCCCGGCCGGCTGAAGTTCGATCCGCCGAAGTTCAATTATCTCGGCACCGCCAACAAAGAAATCCGCGTCTGCGCGATGCGCAGCGACGCGGCGGTCAAGACGATGGAAGACGCGATAAAAAGCGAATCGATCATCGCGGCGACGGCGGACGGCGGCTCGACGCAAGACTATCCGGCGGTGATGAACGAAGTGCTCGGCACCAAGTTCAAGATCATCCGCGGCTACAAAGGCACCAAGGAGATCACGCTCGCCGTCGAGCGCGGCGAGGCCGATGGACTCTGCGGCTGGGCCTGGACGAGCCTGAAGACGCAAAAGCCAGACTGGCTTGAGACCAAGGGCGTCAACATTTTTGTGCAGTTCGGCATGGAGAACGATCCTGAACTGACCAAGATGGGCGTGCCGCCGGTCTGGCAATTCGTGAAGAACGAGTCGGACAAGCAGTTGTTGGAGCTGATGGTTGGCCAGCAAGTGTTCGGCCGTCCGTTTGTCGCGCCGCCGGGCGTGCCGGAAGCGACCATGAAGGCGCTGCGCGATGCCTTCGCCGCGACGATGAAGGATCCCGGTTATTTGGCCGATGCCGAGAAAGCCAAGCTGGAAGTCGACTTCGACAGCGGCGAGAACGTCCAGAAGCTCGTCGCACGCATCTACGAGACGCCCAAGCCGGTGGTCGATCGCCTCATCAAAGCGATGAAGCAACCCTAACGGCTAATCGTCGCCGCCTGGTCTACGGCGGTGCGACTTGGTATTGGAGCGGTTGGCCTTGTCGGCCAGCCGCTTCTTTTTTTGCCCCTTGCTGACCCGCGTTGGCAGGCGCGGGCGAGGCGGCAGACGGGCGGCGGTGACCAGGGCGATGAGACGTTCCAGCGCGTCGGCTTTGTTGCGCTCCTGACTGCGGAAGCGCTGGGCCTGAATGACGAGTTCGCCGTCGTTGGTGACGCGGCGGCCGGCAGCCTCTTCTAGCCGTTCGCGGACGCCGGGCGGGAAGGGCACGGCATCGAGCGGCAGGCGCAGCAGCACCGCGGTCTCGACCTTGTTGACGTTCTGGCCGCCCGGACCGCTGGCGCGGGCGAATTGCCACTCCAAAGCCCGCTCATCGACTGAAATGCCCGGCGCCAGGCGGATCATACTCATCGCTTATCCTTTCCCGACGCATCCTAATGGGCGAGCACGGCTTAGGCGAGTGCCCACGGCAAAAGAAGCCATGCTAGGCTGAGCGCCGGGTAACGGAGCGCGAAAAATAAGTGGGCGAGACATGATGATGCGGCGGCGATGGGTTTTGGCGATCGGCAGCATTTTGGCCAGCGCGGCTCTCGCGCCCGCGCTGGCTTTCAGCGCACCGGAGCCGCCGGCAAAGCCGGCGGAGGGCGGCGACATCGTCGTGCCCTATGAGCCGACGCCGGACATTGTCGTACAGACCATGCTGCGGATCGCCAATGTCGGGCCAGCCGACCACGTCGTCGATCTTGGATCGGGCGACGGCCGAATCGTCATCACGGCGGTGAAGGATTTTGGCGCGCAAGGCCTCGGCGTTGAGCTCGATGCCGATCTGGTCAAGCTGAGCCGCGCCAATGCTCTGGCGGCGGGCGTCGCCGACCGCGCGGCGTTTCGCGAAGAGGATATCTTCAAGACCGATTTGAGCGCGGCAACCGTGGTGACGATGTTCCTTTATCGGCGCATCAATCTGCAATTGCGGCCGAGCCTGCTGAATCTCAAGCCTGGCACCCGCATCGTCTCGCATTTTCACGACATGGGCGAATGGCGGCCCGATAAGGCGGAATTGGTCAAATCATCGGCCCATTACGGCGAAAGCTGGGTGCGGATGTGGGTGGTGCCGGCCAAGGCTGATGGTGCCTGGCTATGGCGTGAGATGCGGGCCGGCGCAATGCAGCAACATCGTCTGGTTCTAGGCCAGGATTTTCAGGAGATCGACGGCGTGCTGGAAACCGAGTCGCTGCGGCCGATCGAGATTCGCGATGCCAAGCTGTCGGGGGCAGAGATCGCTTTTTGGCTGCCGATCCGCGAAGGCTCGCACACGGTGCGCTGGGATTATCGCGGCCATGTCGACGGCGATCGCATCGTCGGGCAGGCGGAAAGCAGCGATGCGACGGGCAAGCGCATCGTCGCATGGTCAGCGACGCGTCAGCTGCGTTAAGCGAGCGGTGCAGGCGTTAGGAGGGCTTGCCGTCCAGCAGCTGATTGACCAGCGTTAACAGTTGCTGGCGGCCGAACGGCTTGTGCAGGGCGAGATCCGCGCCGAGGCGCTTGGCGATCTTGAGGAAGTCCATACTTTCGGTGCGCACGCCGCCGGATATCGCGATGATTTTAATGTCGGCGTATTTTTGGCGCACTTCCATGATCGTCTCGATGCCTTCTTTTTCCGGCATCAAAATATCGGTGATCATGAGGTCTGGCTTATAGCCGTCGAGCATTTCGATCGCTTCGCGACCATTGCTTGCTTCGCACACCTCATGGCCCTCGAGTTCAAGGCTGGAGCGGATTTGCACCCGCACCATATCCTCATCATCGACCAGGAGAATCTGCGCCGCCAAACCATTCGCTCCCTAAATTGCCTTTTGCTGAATATAGCATAGAATATGACACGAAATTTATTAAGAATCTTCAATGCTTCGGCAATTCAAGGTTGTGGAACTACGTTTCCTCAACTTTGGCATGTAAAGGCCATCACGACAGCAGGAGGGCGTGTAAACGCTGAAATCTATGGAAAAAGAAACACCGTCAGAGAATTTGAGCGACGAAGAGAAGAAGAAGCAAGAGGCCGAGCGCCGCCGACGAGAATTCGAGGAAAAACTCAAACAGGAACAGTATCAACGCGACGACATGTGACTATCGCGTCATTTGCGCAGATACAAAAACGCCCGGATGATTTTTTCATCCGGGCGTTTCTCGTTTTGTGTTGGGTTGGTTAAAGCACAGTTAACATGCTGGCGACGAGCGGATGGCGGACGATGTCTCGGTCTTGCAGGCGCACGACAGAAATGTCGGGCAAGGTTTCGAGTTTCTTGGCGATTTCGGCGAGGCCCGAGATGCCTGGCAACAAGTCAGTTTGGTCGGGATCTCCCGTCAGCACCATCGTCGAGTGCCAGCCGAGACGCGTCAGTAGCATTTTGATCTGCGTGTAGGTGCAGTTCTGCGCCTCATCGATCACGACGAAGGCATTGTTGAGCGTGCGGCCGCGCATATAGCCAACCGGCGCGATCTCGATCGAGCCGTCGCCGAGCATCGTCTTGAGGCGTTTGCGTCCCAAGCGGTCGCTCAATGCGTCATAGAGAGGCCGCAGATAAGGCGCGAGCTTTTCTTCGAGATCGCCGGGTAGATAGCCGAGGCTTTCACCGGCTTCGACCGCGGGGCGCGACAGCATGATGCGTTCGACTTTGCCGGCTTCGAGGGCTTCGACCGCCTTGGCGATCGCCAAGTAGGTTTTGCCAGTGCCGGCGGGACCGAGAGCGAGCACTAGATTTTTCTGATCGATGCATTCCATCAACTGGCGCTGGTTCTCGCCTTGCGGGCGAACCTTGCGCACGTAGCTTTTATCGCGGTCGTCGTCGGCATGAGCCGGTCCCCCTTTCGGAAACAGCGCGTGGACCTCCGCATCGAACGCGGGGGAGCGCCCTGAAACCTGGCGCGCTGTTGCAGCTTGGCGTTGGGACCGTTTAGCCATCGACACCTCCATAAAGGGAAACGAAAGACAAAAACGAAAAACGCCTCCGAAGCGGAGGCGTTGGGGCAGACGTAATCTTGTGAAGCGAAGCGAGACGTGCGGTTAGGCGAGGGGCCCGGCGGAACGAATGGCGAGCCGGACCAGCAGTCAGTGGCGTGGGCAGGGCTCCGGGCGGCGAAGCCTTCACGCAAGAGGCTCTTGCGTTCGAAACCAAGGAGAGGGGCAATAATATATAGTGCACGCGCTCCAACCCGTTACTAACTCACTGACGTATTTCTACATCCAGTGTGTGAACGCTACATGAACGCTATGGATATATCCATAGTTTTTCGCAACTGCGTCATCCCTCTGGAAATCGTGGGGTTGTGACGAGGCTGTCGCCGTCCTGTCCCTAATATCCGGGCGTTTCCACGGACCGGGACCTTCCACATGACAGCCTCTCCAATGACCGGCAACGGCGTCCAGATCACCCGGCTGGTTAAGGCATTCGGCGGGGCCCTTGCCGCCTAGTCCGGAAATGGCCGTCAGGCGATTCATCGCACGCCGCCTGCGGTCCGACGATTTAAGAAAGCGCTGCGCGCAGATCGGCCGCTGAGCATTCAGGTCGTCCAGATGTTTCTGCCACACAGCATCTTTCGTCGGATCGACTTCAGCCAAATCGAGCCGTGTCTTGCCGATGATAGAGGGCCAAAGCCGCAAGCGTTCGCTCGGTTCGAGACGCCAAGTAAAGCGGTGTTCGGAGTCTGTCTCCCAGTAGCGGTCGGAGATGGAATCGGCGAAATCGCGGAAGCGCTGTTCGCTCGTCCGTAATGCACGTTCGACTTCAGCCCGCCGTTGCAATGCGATGGCGACAGATAGCGACGTGAGCGTAACGACGGCCAGGAAGGTTTGCAGGAGACGTAGTTTGATATCCAGCGGGAAGTTGAGCACCGCGAGCGGCCCATGGCCGAAAGAGGTGAGCGGCACGGCGACGACCGCGAGGACGAGGCAGATGGTGGCGGTGACGACCACTCCTAAACGCAGCGCGGCCCAGATCAACAGCGGGAAGATTGCATATAGCAGAGAGATGGTTTCCTGGCTGAACAAGGCGGTCACGCCGAGTGCGGTGCATAGAATGGCGAGTAGGCTTTCGGCGGGACGTTCGAGGGCAATGCGAGAGGCGTCGTCCAACGCCGAGCGCCATGTGAGCCCAAGGGGCACGATCAGAAGAATGCCGGTGCCGACCGCCGTCCACCAATTGAACCAGGTGCGCCAGAAGTTTCCGCTTTGAACCGTGTCCAGCACGGCGGCGCCAATGGTCGCGCCGCAGGCGGTGGCGGCGAGCATGCCAATGACAACCAATGCGGCGAGCTGCCTGACTTCGCTAAGGTCGACGCCTTGCGGGAAGCAACGCCGCAGCAAGATGGCGGCAACGAGGGTTTCTATGACATTGCCGAGCGGCAAGGCCGCCGCGATGAAGATGTTATCGCCATAGACAAGGTTGGCGCCGCAGCCGGCTATGTAACCCGCCAGCAGGAAGGCCGGCCAACGCGCCGGTTTGCTCCGCAACAGAACGGCGAGCAGGATGCCCGTGGCGGGCCAAATGGCCGCGACCGAGCCGCTGGTGCGGGTCAGCATGACGGCAGCCCAGCTTAAGACGAAGCAAAAGCCGCCGACCATTACCATGCGCGCAAGCAGATCAAGCGCTGCGTAGGGTCGGCTGCCTTTCGACCAGGCGTGTGACATGCGCTCGGCGCTTTCCAAAGCCTTCCCCCTGCTGGCCTGCGGACGTCCGCTGAGGCCATTTGACAGCGATTTCGTTCGGGCCGCTAGTGGGCGTTCCCGGATCGGTTAACTTATTGGCGAGATAGGACGGCCTGCAAACGGGCGACGCGGGTTTGGGCGTCGGCGGTGGCATAGGGGATGGCTGTTCCAAACCCCCAGACTACGCCCGGCCAAGCGGGATCGATTTTTTGACGCGCGACGATATGCACATGAAGCTGTTCGACGATATTTCCGATGGCGCCGATATTCAGTTTGTCCAGGGGGTAGAGTTCGCGCAGCGCCGCGGCGGCAAGGTCTATTTCCTCGGCAAGCAAGAGGCGATTGGCGGGCGCGAGGTCGATGATTTCGCGGGCCTCCGGCAAGCGCGGGACCAGAACGAGCCACGGGAAGCGATTGTCGTTCATCAATAGAACGCGGCTGAGAGACAATTCGGCCACGGCGAATGTATCGGCGGCGAGGCGAGGATGCAGGGCGAAATCGGTCATGATGCGGCCAGTGTAAGCGGCTTGATGCTGCCTGGAAAGGGCTGGCGGTGCTCGCTTGCTCAAGGGCGCGCTTGGCGATAGCGTCGGGCGACCAACGGGGAGACAAAATATGAAGCATCGGCGTTTCGGCGCGACGGATCTGATGGTCTCGCCGCTCGGGCTGGGCTGTATGGGAATGTCGGGCGCCTACGGCATCGGCGACGATGCCGAATCGCTCGCCACCATCGAGCGGGCCCTCGAGATGGGGGTGAATTTTCTCGATACCTCGGCCAGCTACGGCAATGGCCATAATCAGCAATTGATCGCCAAGGTGATCAAGGGCCGACGCGATAAGTTCGTGATCCATTCCAAGTCCGGCAGTCCGCGCGAGAAGGACATGAGCGCGACGCGCGGCGGCGGCCGCGCCGATTATCTGATCGGCATGTGCGAGGATAGCTTGAAGCGCCTCGGCATCGATTGCCTCGATGTCTGGTGCATGTCGCGCATCGATCCCAACGTGCCGGTGGAAGAAAGCGTCGGCGCCATGGCCAAACTGGTCGCGCAGGGCAAGGCGCGCTATATCGGTCTGTCGGAGGCTTCGGCCGACTCGCTGCGCCGGGCGCGCAAAATTCATCCCATCGCCTCGCTGCAGATGGAATATTCGCTGTTCTCGCGCGATGCGGAAGGCGGCAACATCGCGGCTTGCCGCGAATTCGGCATGGCCTTCATGGCTTATGCGCCGTTAAATCGTGGCTTGCTCAGCGGCCAATTCCGTCGCGAGGCCGATCTGCCGGCGGATGATCGCCGCCACGACATGCCGCGCTTCCAGAGCGGTAACATCGAACGCAACATGCAGTTGCTCGCCGTGATCGAAGACATCGCCAAATCCAAGGGCGCGACAGTGCCGCAGATCGCGCTCGCTTGGCTCTTGTCGCGTGGCGAGGACATTTTCCCGATACCCGGCGCCAAGACCCGCCAGCATCTCGAAGAGAACCTCAAGGCGGCGGACATCATCTTCGCGTCGGAAGAACTGGCCCGTATCGATGCGATCTTGCCGCCGGGCGCCGCTGCCGGCACGCGCTATCCGCCTGGGCAGATGAAGCGCGTGAACGTTTAGCATATGGCCAATTCGCAGACTGAGCCGGACGGTCCGGCCGTCACCCGTGACGGTCCAGCCGTCACCCGTTGGAGCGTCGTCGCCGTCATATTCGGCGCCGGACTGATCGCCGCAGGCCATATCGGCATGCTGCCAGCCGCCTTGCCGGCGATCCGCGCCGAAATGAAGATCGACTTGGTGACAGCCGGTTGGGTGCTGTCGATCTTCAGCGCGACGGCGATGGCTGTGGGCATGGTGGCGGGCGGTTTCGCCGACCGTTTCGGTCATCGCCGCATCATTCTTTGCAGCTTCTTGCTGCTCGCGCTCGGCGCCGCCGCCGGGGCATCGGCCATGACCGAAGCTTGGATATTGGCCGCCCGCGCCTTCGAGGGACTGGGCTTCGTCGGCTTGGTCGTGAGCGGACCGTCGCTTATCACGCAGGCGACCTCCCGCGAGGACAGGCGACTGGTGTTCGGCCTGTGGGGCGCTTACATGCCGGCAGGACTCGGCTTGATGCTGCTGCTCGCACCGGCACTGCTCGCGCTGTTCGATTGGCGCGGCTTCTGGTGGATTGTCGCCGGCGCGACGCTCCTGTGGTCCGTCGTCGTGTGGCTGGTTTTGCGTATCGCCATGCGCGGCGAAGGGGCACGGTCGATACCGCAGGAGAGGAGCCGGATCGATCTGCGCGACACCCTGGCGCGACCTGGCCTGTGGTGCTTGGCACTCTGCTTCATGGTCTATAGCCTGCCATGGATGGCCCTCATGGCTTGGCTGCCGTCCTACCTCGTCGAAGAACGCGGCTTGGCGGTGACGCTGGCGGCGCATCTCACCGTTATCGTCGTCGTCGTCAACGTGATCGGCAACTTGATCGGCGGCTGGCTGATGCAGCGCGGTCTGCCGCGCTGGTCGTTGCTAGGATGCAGCGCCGCGCTGACGCTGGCCTGCGGTTTCGGCATTTTTACCACGGCAGCGCCGGATGCATTGCGTTACGCGCTCTGCTTGCTGTTCTCCGGCCTTGGCGGCGTGTTGCCGGCCGCGGCCTTCAGCGGCGTGCCATTGTTCGCGCCGTCGCCGCGCCACATCGGCGCCGCCAACGGCATGCTGGTGCAGGGATCCGCCGTCGGCCAGCTGGCCGGACCGCCCATCGTGGCGATCGCCGTGTCGATGGCGGGCGGTTGGCAAGGCGGCATGTGGATATTCGCCGGCTGTGGTGCCCTCGGCCTGGCCTTCGCGCTCGCCGAGCGCCTGTTCGAGCGCCGCCTTTAAGACAGGCGCGCCGCGATATAGGCGCACACTGCGACGGCGGCAAACACCGCCGCGATGTCGGCAATGATGCCCACGATCACCGCGTGGCGCATGCGGCGGATGCCAATCGCGCCGCAATAGACCGCGAGCACGTAGAAGGTCGTCTCGCTCGAGCCCTGAATGGTGCTGATCAGCAGACCGGCATAGCTGTCCGGCCCGATGGCGGGGTCTTTAAGGGCGTCGGCCATAATGCCGTAAGCGCCAGAGCCCGACAGCGAGCGCATCAAGGCCATCGGCAGCACTTCGGCCGGCAGGCCGAGCTTGCTGCTGAGCGGCGCGATCACGCCGATGATGGCGTCGAGCGCGCCTGACGCGCGCAGCATGGCGATGGCGACCAAGATGGCGACGAGATAGGGGATGATCCGCACCGCCACCGTGAAGCCGTCTCTCGCGCCTTCGACGAAGGCTTCATAAATGCGGACGCGCTTGATTGCGCCATAGACGAGGATGCCGGCCATGATGCCGGGAATGATCCAGGGCGAGATGGCGCGGCCGTAGAACAGCGTCAGCGGCACCAGAGCGACGACGAAGGCGAGGAAGAGATAAGAGATCCAGGCGGCATAGCCGCCGGCATCTTCTGGGCGGATCGCCGCGGCGGTGGCGGCCGAGGAGACGTCGGCATCGGGAAAGCTTTCGCCTTCGAGGATCTCGACCGGCCCGGCGGTCAGCGAATCGTCAGCCTTCACCGGCCAGTAGCGGCCGAGCCATTTGGTGCAGAGGATGGCGATTCCGGTGGCAACAATGGTGGCGAACAGCGTCGTCGGCACGACGGCGGCCGGATCGGCTGAACCGACGGCGGCGCGCAGGGCGATCACGCTGGTCGGTAGGATGGTGACGTTGGCGGTGTTGATGACGAGGAACATCACCATGGCGTCGGTCGCCGTACCCTTGTGAGGGTTAAGCTTATCCAGCTCCTGCATGGCGCGAATGCCGAAGGGCGTCGCGGCGTTGCCGAGGCCGAGGGCGTTGGCCGACATATTGAGAGTCATGGCGCCCATGGCCGGATGATCTGCCGGCACGCCGGGGAACAGCTTGACCATCAAGGGACGGATCAGCCGGGCGATGACGACGAGCAGCCCGCCGGCTTCAGCCACCTTCATCAAGCCGAGGAAAAGCGCCATGACGCCGATCAGGCCCAAGGCCAGCGTGACGGAGCTCGCCGCCGTGTTGATCATGCCGGTGCCGAGCGCCTCCATCGGTGAGGGCGTGCCGGCGATGGGTGTGGTGAAAATTTGGCGCCACCCGGTGACGCCGAAGGCGAGGAGGACGATGCCAAAAAACAATCCGTTCACTTTATCGTCCCCCGATGTGGCGCTTACGCTTGCGTGACGAACGCCCGGATCAGCGCGTTGAGTTTGGCGGCCTCTGCGGCGTCGGCAAACTGCCCGCTGGTCGTGAAGGCAGATGCCGCGCGAGACAGGCCGTAGCTTTCGGCATAAACCTTCGCCGCCTGGAATTCCAGCGTGATCCTGAGCGCGGCGAAGCCGTCGAGGCAGCCAACCTTACCGCTGGTGGCGCCGATCATCAGGAGCGGCTTGCCCGTCAGTTTATAGGGTTTGACGCGGGACACCCAATCGAGCGCGTTTTTCAGCGGGCCTGGAATTGAACGGTTGTATTCCGGCGACGCGATGATGACGCCATCTGATGCGTCGATCTTCGCGATCAGGGCCTGCGCTTCTCTTGGTAGACCGCTCGCCGCTTCGAGGTCGCCGTCGTAATGGGGCGGACAGTAATCGCGAAAATCGCCGATTTCGACGGTGGCGCCCGCGGTCCGCGCGTTGGTCGCAGCGAGGGCGAGCAGTGTGCGATTGAACGAGGCGGCGCGCAGTGAGCCTGCGAAGGCAAAAATCTTCATGAGGCGGTCCGAATGAAAACGGAAACTGCGGGTCGCTATTCTACGGAGCCAGGCGCGGAAACGTCACGCCGTGAATGTTTCGTTGTGCGAGATCAGGCCGTGGCCGGCGCGGTTCTCGTCTCCAGACGCTGTGCCTCGTCGGGCTTTTCATGGATGGCAAAAGCCATGACGGCGGCGAGCAAAGCCAACGTGATCGAGGTAGCCCATATCCAGGTATATTGCTGAAACATGTCGTAGAGCATGCCGCCTAGGAAAGCGCCGGCGGCAGCGCCGGCCGAATGAAACATTCCTAATGTTCCCAACGCCAGACCCATGACGCGCAGGCCGACGTGGCTGGCGATCAGCGACGTCGTCGCCGGAATGGTCGAGTAGTCGAAAATGCCGAACATGACGGCAAAGAGGAACAGCGCCGGCACGTCGTATGCCGGTACGAGCATCAGAAGAATGAAGGACAAGCCGCGCATGGCGTAAATCGTGCCAAGCAGCATCGGCCGGTGCACCTTGTCGGCGAGATAGCCGGCGACCGCCATGCCGAGCATGTTGAAGCCAGCGAGCACGCCATAGGCCGCGGCGCCGGTGACGAGGGGAATGCCGCAACTCTGCACATAGGGGATCAGGTGCGTCTCGATGACGCCGGCGGTGGTGAAGCCGCAGATCGTGTAGCTGCCGAGCAGCAGCACGAAAGTGCGGTTGCGGAACAGAAACCCGATGCGCTGGGCAAGGCCCAAGGTCGGCAGGGCTGACTTGTCCTTGATCGGCGGCTGCTTCTTGGCGCCGCCGATCAGAAACCAGACGAAGGGGATAAAGATGAAGCAGCTGATGCCGAGAAAAACATAGCCGTAGCGCCAGCCCATGGCGGTCAGCACGAAGGCGAGCGTCGGCAGCAGGGCAAGCTGACCTGCGGTCGAACCGGCGGCGGCGAAGCCGGTGGCCAGGCCGCGGTTTTTTTCGAAATAAAGGACGATGGTCGCCGAGACGATGCTTTTGGCAACGGTGCCGTAGCCAATGCCGGCGAGCAGGGCGAAACTGAGCAGAAACTGCCATTGGCTGACGATCACCGCCGAGGAGCAGAGCCCGATACCGGCGATAAAAAGCCCGACGGTGAGGATGATGCGCGCACCATAACGGTCGAGCAGATTGCCGACGATCGGCGCGGTGATCGCCATCGTGACGAGAGCCCACGCAGCGACCGAAGAAATGAAGCCGCGGCTCCAGCCAAAGTCGGCTTCTAGCGAGGGCATCACCAGGCCAATGCTGGCGCGCGTCGCCGAGACGACGCTGAGCGCGAAGAAGCAGACGGTGACGACGACCCAGCCGTGTGGGTTGGACCGAAAGGCTTGCAGGAGCAACGGAAATATCACCCAGAAAGAGAAAGCTTTTTGTTTCCACGATCATAGCCGCTTTTGACCGCTTGGACGCAAAACTTTCCGCGCGAGACGATTGCCGCCCCTGGCCATACGGGCCTAGACTTGATCATAAGGACGAGAACGACGGTTCGGGCCAGCGACCGTCGTCACCCAGGGGAACAGCCATGACGAGCACAGTCCCGCAACAGTCCGCGTCTCAAGTCTCTCCGGAAGCCCTGTCATCGGACGGGGGAGTGCGTCCTCGGCCTGCCAGAACGCCGCGCCTGTCGGCGGAGGGGGCGTCGGGCCCATCACGCGAAAGCCTCGCGCGATTGCACAGTGAAGCGGAAAGCCTGGTGCAATCCTTTGCGGTCGGCAGCGGCAAGGGACGCGTCGATCTCGGCCGGACGAATTTGATTCGCGGTCTGGTCCAGACCTACAAGCGCGGCAGCGGCGAGCGCAGCCTGCATTACCACAGCAACACCGATAGTCTTTGGATGGTGCTCAAGGGCCGCGTGCGCTTCCATGGCGCCAACGACGAGGCGATCGGCGATTTTGGCCCGCAGGAGGGCGCGATCATGCCGGCCTATGCGCGCTATTGGTTCGAAAACGCCGGCGACGGCGATTTGGAAATGTTGCAGGTGATGGCGTTTCACGACCGCGACCGCAAGGACGCCGGCCGCACGGACTTGTAGCTACTCCAAGCGTTTGGCGGCGCGCCGGGCGATGTAGATATTGCTCGCCGCGACCACGGCGGCCCCGGCCAGCACCCAGACATCGGCGCTTTCGCCGAAGATCAGCACCCCAGCCAGCAGCGCCCAAACGATGCGCGAATAATCGAACGGCTCGACCAGTGAGGCGTCGCCGACGCGCAAGGAATAGACGACCAGCGTCTGCGCCGTGCCCGAGAGGAAGCCGACCAGCATCATCAGCACGAATTCCTCCAGCGTCGGCATCGTCCAGACAAAGAGCATCGGAATGAAGGTGACGAGGGAGGACACGGCCCAGTACCAGGCCATGACCTTCATCGGATGGTCGATCTTGGTGATCTTTTTGATGAAGACATGGGCCAGACTGAAGAACAGCGAAGCGAGGAGGGCTGTGAGCGCGGCAAAACTCACCACCTCGATGCCGGGGCGCAGCATGATCATCACGCCGCCGAACCCGACGGCGGTTGCCGTCCAGCGCCGCCAGCCGACGGTCTCATGCAGGAACAATACGGCGAGCAGGATCATGAACAGCGGGCGGGCGAAGCCGATGGCGGTCGCCTCGGCGAGCGGCATATGCACCACCGAATAGACCATGCAGAAGATGGCGGCGGCGCCGGCGACGCCGCGCCCCACATGCATCATCGGAATGGTCGTGCGGAAGGCCTCGACATGGTTTTTGATCAAAAACGGTAAGATCGCCAGGCCGCCGAAGAAGCAGCGGAAGAAGGTGATTTCCGCGCTGTCGATGCGGCTGCCGACCAGCTTGGTCGCCGCCTGCACGCCGATGAAGGTGAGCGCCGAGAGCATCATCCAGATGATGCCGCGCAGGTTCCCCGGCAGCACACTCCAGTAGCGGTCGATGAGCGGTTGCGTGCGCTCCTGCAAGGTCATGGGATTTCCGATATCGAACGCGAAAGGGAAGGGCTTGGTCGTCGCGGGCGACAGCCTATAATGTGTCTTCAGCAATGGCGACGTCAAAAACAGCCAGTGGTGAGTAGCCGCGATGCCCGGTCGGGACGAAGATGAGCTTTTATTGGCTAACGAGGCGTTCTATGGGGCCTTCGCGCGGGGTGACGCCGCGGCGATGGAGGAGCTATGGGCGCGGGATCATCCCGTCGCCTGCCTGCATCCTGGTTGGCCGCCGCTGAAATCGCGTGATCAGATCGTGCAGAGTTGGCGCGGCATTCTCGCCAATCCGCCCCGTCCGGCCATCGCTGTGCTCGAGCCGCGCGCCTTCCTGCTCGACGGCGCCGGCGTTGTCGTTTGCTGGGAAGCGATCGGCGATATTCATCTGGTCGCCACCAACATGTTCGTGCGCGAAGGCGGCATCTGGCGGATGGCGCTGCATCAATCCGGTCAGACCGACCATGCGCCGAAACTGGACGCCGCGCCCGCCGCGCCGTCCTCCACCCGATTGCACTAGCAGGTAGAGTGATATGACGCATATTTCCGGCAAGATCGAAACAGGGCAGGGCATTGGCGCCGGATTCACGCGCACCGATTGGGCGCTCGGCGTGTTTCGCGATAGTTACGGCATCGATCCGTTTCCCGGCACGTTGAATGTGCGCGTCGATGCAGCATCAATCGCCGCATGGCAGGATGCGGCGGCGCATGGTCAGCTGTTCAAGGCGCCAGATCCCACTTGGTGCGATGCGCGCTGCCTGCGCGCCAAGATCTTGCACCAAACCCATTTCGCGGCAGTGGTGATCGTGCTGCCGCTGGTGGAGAACTATCCGCAGGATCAGATCGAGCTCGTGGCGGGCATGAATTTGCGCGAATGGCTCGAAGCGCGGGACGGCGACGCCGTCTCCCTCGATCTGAAATTTTGAAACGGGCGAGCCCCTTTCCAGGCGCGAAGCAGATCGGCTATCCTGGCGAAAATAAGCAATCGAAGCTTCTCAAGCGCTTCGAGTCCGCAGGAGGGCTCCCGATGCAAGGCGATACGCTGAATTTGACGGTGCGGCCCCTCTCGTCCGCGCTGGGGGCGGAGATTGCCGGCGTCGATCTGTCGCAACCGCTGAGCGACGCTACTTTTAAAGCCATCCATGACGTCTGGCTCAAACATCAAGTGATTCTGTTTCGCGGCCAGTCGCTCAGCGAGGATCAGCAGATTGCCTTCGCCCGGCGCTTTGGCGACCTGCAGCCGGTGCGCACGACGCCCGGCCTTTACAAGAATCCCTATGTGCTGATGGTCACCAATGTGGTGATCGATGGCCAGAAAGGTGCGCTGCCCGACGGGGAAATGCAGTTTCACTCCGACCAATGCTATTACGAGAACCCGGCCATGGCGACGATGCTGTTTGGCATCGAGGTGCCGCCATCGGGCGGCGACACGCTGTTTTCCAGCGCGACCGCCGTTTACGATTCCTTGCCGACCGCGACTCAAAAGCGCCTTGAGGGGCTGCAGGCGCTGAACGTTTACGATTACGGCAACGCCTCGACCATCAAAAGCGACAAGATCGACGAGAACGCGCCGAAATTCGTTCATCCCGTCGTGCGCACCCATCCGGAGACCGGCCGCAAGGGCGTTTATGTCAACCGGCTCATGACCAATCACATCATCGGTCTTGATCGGACCGAGAGCGACGCCTTGCTCGAAGAGCTGTTCTTGCAGATTGAAAAGCCCGAGTTCATCTACGGCCATAAATGGCGTGTCGGCGATCTGGTGATGTGGGACAATCGCTGCGCCCTGCATGCGCGTACCGATTTTGATCCCGGTACGCGCCGCATGATGCGGCGTGTCACCGTCAAGGGCGACCGGCCTTACTGAGTTTAAAAATCGAGGGGGGAGAGACGCCGTGATTGATCTGTACACCTGGACCACGACCAACAGCCGCCGCGGCATCATCATGTGCGAAGAATCGGGGCTGCCCTACACGATCAAATGGACGAATATTCACAAGGGCGATCAGAAGGCAGCCGGCTACGAGAAGATCAATCCCTACCGCAAGGTGCCGGCGCTGATCGATAGCGACGGCCCAGGCGGCAAGCCAGCCAATGTCTTCGAATCGGTGGCCATCTGCTTCTATCTCGCCGAGAAGACAGGCAAGTTTCTCGGCTCCCCGGTCGACCATCCTAACGTGTTGAAATGGTCGATGTTTCACGCGACCAATGTGCTGAGCCTGCTCGGCAACCTTGGGCGCATCGAAGAGCCATCAATCGTGTCGGGCTCGCAGAAATTGTTCGAGGTGATGGACGCACATCTGACCGGCCGGGACTTTTTCGCCGACGACTATTCGATTGCCGATATCATTCCCTTCACGCGCATCAATGGCGTGAAGCATGACATCGTCAAGGTCGAGGACTACCCGAATGTCGCGGCTTGGCTGGCACGCGTTGGCGCGCGCCCGGCGGTGAAGAAGGCGATGGATCTGAAGCCCGCCTGATTCACATCTGACGAAGAGGCGGTTCGCTGCCGCCTCGGAATGCGCTAGCTCATGTCAGAAAATGGTTTAGCGCAGGATATATCGGGCCCTATATAAACTGTTGAGCCAAGGGAGGGGCGGGTCCACTATACCTCCCTATGGCCGCGCGCTATTCGCTCGGCGTCTTAGGCATCTTGCATTTCAGTGTTCGCTTCCGCACGCCGCTATCGAATCTCCCTGATCGTGGCCAGCGCTCTCTTCATGGAGAACCTGGACTCGACGATCATCCTCACCGCCTTGCCAGCGATCGCCCGCTCCTTGAATGCCGAGATTTTGCATCTCAACCTGGCGGTCACGGCTTATCTGCTGAGTTTGGCGGTGTTCATTCCCTTGAGCGGCTGGGTCGCCGACCGCTTCGGGTCGCGTAACGTCTTTCGCATTGCCATTGGTATCTTCACCGTCGCCTCGGTCCTCTGCGCGGCCTCCACCTCAGCGCCGATGCTGGTTGCGGCGCGGGTTCTGCAGGGCATGGGCGGTGCCATGATGTCGCCGGTCGGTCGCCTGATCATCCTACGCTCTGTGCCGAAGTCGGAGCTTGTGCCGGCGCTCGCTTATCTCACGCTTCCGGCGCTGATTGGCCCCGTGATCGGGCCGCCGCTCGGGGGATTCATCAGCACGTATTTCAGCTGGCACTGGATCTTCCTGATCAACGTGCCGATCGGCGCGGTGAGCCTGTGGCTGGCGACGCGCTATATGGACGACGTGCGCGAAAGCGACGTGCCGAAGCTCGATTGGCGCGGCAGCCTCTTGGCCGGCGTTGGCCTCGCGGGGCTGGTCTTCGGCTTCGAGACGATCGATCGCGGCATCGTCCCGGTCGCCGTCACCGTCGGACTGCTGGCGCTGGGCGCAGTCTGCACGGCGCTCTATGTGCTGCATGCGCGTGTGACGCCGCATCCCATCGTGCAGCTCCGTCTTTTGACGATCCGCACGTTCCGCTGGACGATCATCGGCGGTTTTATTTTCCGCATCGCATCAGGCGCAGTGCAGGTCATGATGCCTCTGATGCTGCAGCTCGGGTTCGGCATGAATCCCTTCGCCTCCGGCATGCTGGTGTTCGCGGTCGCCGTCGGGGCCATGCCGATGAAAGCATGGTCGCCCTATATCCTTCGCACCTTCGGCTTCCGCCGTGTCATGACCGGCGCGGCCCTGATCACAGCGGCCTTCATCGCGAGTTTCGCCAGCTTCAGCGCGGCGACGCCGGTTGCCGTGATCTTCATTGTCTTGGTGATTTACGGTTTCATCCGTTCGATTCAATACACCAGCATGAATTCGCTCGCCTATGCCGATGTCAGCTCGCCGGATATGAGAAAAGCGACCAGCTTCGTCAGCATGAACCAGCAGCTGTCGATGAGCGTCGGCGCGGCAGTGGCGGGATTCGTTCTACAGCAGGTGATCGTGTGGCGCGGCGGGACGGAACTGAGCGCCGCCGACTTCCCGCCCGCCTTCGTCATCATGGCGGTGAGCGCGCTGATCTCGGCGGCTTGTTTCATGTGCCTGGGGCGCGGCGCCGGGGCGGAGATCAGCGGCCGTCGCCGGGCGCCTGTTCAGAACAAGCCCGAGTAGCCTCAGCGGCCGTTATCGGTCTTCCATTCGGCGGCGCGGTCCATTGCCAGCTTGATTTCGCTGACACTCATGTCGGAGGCGAGGCGCGCGCGCGCGGCGATGGCTTCCGGCAGGCCGGCTTCGGCGGAGAGGTGCATCCATTTATAGGCCTCGACGTAATCCTGCGGCGCGCCGGTGCCGGTGGCGTACATCAAGCCGAGGTTGAAGCAGGCGCCGCGGTTGCCGGCTTGGCAGAGCCCGAGCCAGTCATAAAACGCCTTGTCGTAGTTTTTGGCGTTATAGGCGTCACGCGCGCCGTTGAGTTTCTCGATTTCGTTGAGTTGCGCCATTGCGGGCGTCAGCGGCATGCCGCTCAAGACGAAGAGCAGGCCGAAGACGGCTGCATGGCTGGCGGCGCGAAACTGCATGTCTGAACCTGACTGACGATGGGATGCGGCATGGGCGGAGTAGAGAATTGATCTGCTTAGATTATCGCAGATTCAGCGGGTTGAACCGCGCTAAGTTTATTAAAATTTGCGTTGTATTTTAGGTATTTAATTCGCGTCTCTGACTTGACTTGTGAGCGCGGCAGGCGCATCCAAAAGGATAGGTAACAGCTTTAGAAGATGGGTCATGGCGGGCATCTCACTTTTGAGACCGCAATACAGCAATCTCGGCAGCGTCGCGATGCGCCTGGCATCCGGGGCGCGTCAGGTCGCGCATGAAACCGATGAGAGCTCGATCGCTCGATTGAGCGAAGGACACGCCAGTGGCGGCCAGGAAGAATCCGCGCTGCAGGATGTCGTGATCCCCACATTTGATCAGCGCCGCGATCCAGATAAAAAGGATTCGCGGGAAGGCGGGCATGCCGTGCCCGCGTCTTCAGCGTCCGCGCCGGCGGCGAGCGAAGCGGGTCCTGAGTTCCGGGTCGATCCCCATGAGCCAGCTTCCGAACGCATGACCCAGACAGGTCTGGTGGTGGCGCAGCCTTTGCCGTTGCCCGAGCGGCTGAGAGCCGCGGAGCAGGCTTATGGCGCCACGCGCAAAATCCTGCAGAGTGCTTTGGCCAAGCCGGGCAATGGGTTCGACGCTGCCTCTTAAGACGATGGCACGCCTTAACCGCCCGTTAGACAATTCGGCTTAAAACCGCAGTATGGCCGATCTCCCCCCAATATCGCCGCCCGCTTCAGCCACCGCCGTTGGCGTCGCGGCGGCGCGGACTTCGTTCGACGTCGCCGTGTGGTTGCTCGACCGGGCGCGCGCCGACGACATGCATCTGCCACTACAAAAATTGCACCGCCTTCTGTTCATCGCCCAGGCTGCCTACGCCGGCCGCGCCGGCGAAACGGGCGCATTGTTGATGCCGGCCGTTTTCGTTGCCGACGAGTTGGGGCCGATCGAACCCAATCTGGAACGCTTGATGGTCGATGGCCGCCCTGAAGAGTTGCCGGCCGATACGTTGAGCCGCGCTGCCGCCGACTTCATGGAAGACATCTGGCGGCGATTCGCTCATATGCCAGCCGAACGACTGAATGGCCTCGTCGCGAAGAATGCGGCCTATGTATCGGCGCTCACCGCCGGCCGCGGCGCTGTCATCGCGCAAAGCATGATGGCTGGCTCTTTCGCGCCAACGCCGGCGAAGATCGCCGAGGATGTGCGCATGCTGCGCAGCCAGAACGGCGCGCCGGTCGCTGTGCGCGCCTGGCGCCCCGGTCTCGCTCCCAGCGCGGTCAAGACCGAGCAGGGCCGCTAGTCAGCGAACCGCCTGGCGAAAGGCTTCACATGGATCCTCGCGCACGAGCGGGGCCGTGAGCCAGGCATAATCGAACGGCGCCCCTTCTGCGGCCGATTCCCCTTCGATCAATCCTAACGACACGACCTTCAGGCCCGGCGAGAGCCGCGCCAATTGCAACGGCACGCCGACATCCTTGCGGGCATGGCCGTTGCCGGCGATGAGCAAGACGATGGCATCTGGGGTTTCGCGGCGCGCCGCTTGAATAGCGCGGGCCATGACGGCATCGCGCGCGTATTGGGCAAGGGCGAAAGGGGCGAGGGCGCTATCCGGCAGCATGCCGCAGTGGGATTCGCGGATGTCGTCCCCATGGGCCGCGAGAATGGCTGCATCATTTACAACGGCCCGGCGCAGGAGTGCGCTGAGCGTTGGATCAAGGCCAGTGACGGCAAGGCCATTGCGGGCGATGTCGCCCGCCTGCGCCAACGACAGATTGGCCGGCAGGATAGGTTTGGCCGGCGCGTTCGGTTGCATCAGCGCTGCGTCGGCGATCGGTTGATAATTCGCCGACCAATCGGGCCAACCGCTACGCTCCCAGTCAAGCTGGCCGCCAAGCTCTGCGGCGTTGCGTGGGCGCTTCGCGAGGAATGCGTCTAGCAACGGCGCTTGTCCATCGTCGATCATTTCGAAGGCGACGACGATGCGCCGGCCGCGGGCGATCAGTTCTTGCGCGATCCACGACTGCAGGCGGTGATGTTCAGGATTGTCGTGCTGTTCGCCGAGCAGCACGGCATCGGCATGGCGCAATTTCTCGAGGAGATTGGCAGGTGAGATGGTGCGTTGATTCGCTATATCGCGAAGTTCCGTATCATCTTGCGACAGCTGGCGCTGAGACGTGCTGCAAGATGCCAGTAGGGTCGCGCCGATCATCAGGAGCGTGCGTAATATTCTAGGCGCCCGCTTTCGATTGGCGCGCTTCGGCGGCTGGGCCATACTGTGGCATTCGTCTTTGATACGCAGGGAATTCATGTTCGCTCGTTCTCTCGCCGCCATCGGCCTTTTGATCGTCTCTTGCTACGCACCCGGCGCTTTTGCCGCGAGCGGCGAGGCGCCGCATGTGGATGGCGCCGCGTTGGGACTCATTTGGGTCGCGCCGTTTGCCGGTATTCTTTTGTCCATCGCCCTCATGCCGCTGCTCGCGCCGCATATTTGGCACCGCCACTATGGCAAGATCGCGCTCTTTTGGGCACTCGCCTTTCTCCTGCCGTTCGCGGCGGTGTTCGGGCCCGCCGCGGCCCTCTACGAAACGCTGCACAGTATCCTGCTGGAATATGTGCCCTTCATCATTCTTTTGCTCGCGCTATTCACCGTGGCGGGCGGCATTCGCATCGTCGGCCATCCGCATGGCACGCCTGTTGTCAATACGGCCTTCCTTGCCATCGGCACGGTGATCGCCAGCCTGATGGGCACGACCGGCGCGGCCATGCTGCTCATCCGCCCCTTGATCGAAGCCAATGCCTGGCGACAGCGCAAGGTGCATGTCGTTGTGTTTTTCATATTCCTTGTCGCCAATATCGGCGGTTCGCTGACGCCGCTTGGCGATCCGCCGCTATTTCTCGGCTTCCTCAAGGGCGTGCCGTTCTTTTGGCCGACCCAGCATGTGTTTCTGCCGATGCTGCTGATCGCCGGCATTCTGCTCGTGCTGTTCTACGCGCTCGACAGTTACTTGGGCAGCAAGGAAGAAGCTAGCGCCCCGCAGCGCGACAAAGATGCCGGCGGCATCCGCATTGAGGGCAAGATCAATCTCCTGCTGTTGCTCGGTATTGTTGGCGCGGTCTTGCTCAGCGGCATATGGAAATCAGGCATCGCGTTCACGATCTATCACGTGCAGACCGAGTTGGAAGCCTTGGTGCGCGATGTGTTGCTGCTGGCAATCGTCGGCTTATCCGTTGTGCTGACCAGCGCCGAGAGCCGGCGCGCCAATCACTTCAATTGGGAGCCGATGCGTGAAGTCGCCAAGCTGTTCGTCGGCATTTTCCTGACCATCGTGCCGGCCATCGCCATCTTGCGCGCCGGTGAGCAGGGGGCGCTCGGCGTTGTCGTCGGCGCTGTCACCAACGACGCGGGCCAGCCGATCGACGCGGCTTATTTCTGGCTCACCGGAATCCTGTCGAGCTTCCTCGACAACGCGCCGACGTATCTCGTGTTTTTCAACACGGCTGGCGGCGATGCGGCGGTGCTGACCGGGCCGCTTGCTTCGACGCTGGTGGCGATTTCTGCGGGAGCGGTCTTCATGGGCGCCAACACCTATATCGGCAATGCGCCGAACTTCATGGTGCGCGCCATCGCCGAGCAGCGCGGCGTCGCCATGCCCAGTTTCTTCGGCTACATGGCCTGGTCGACCGCAATTTTGCTCCCGCTGTTCGGACTCGTGACAATTATATTCTTCCTCTAGTCCGGCCAGAGCGCCTGTCTGGCCACAAGGAATAGACGATTCAGGCAATAGCCCAACTATTCCGGGTGGTCTTCGCAGTTGCGTCACGGTTCTACGACCATGAGAGCGCGTCCGGACAGGCCGCCGCGCGGCGGCTTGGCGCACTCAGATGAAAAGTGTTACGATTCTATGTAATAATAAAAGGGCTTCCATGGGGTGCGGGGGGAAGACTTGCAGATGATTGACTACAGTTCTGCGGACCTGGCTGGGCCGACCTTCGAGCTTCGAGGGACGATCAAGTGGTTCAATGCAGTAAAGGGTTTTGGATTCGTCACGCCGTCCGATGGGTCGAGTGACGCGTTTTTGCATTTGTCCGTGTTGCGTGACGCTGGCTTTCAAGAGTTGCAGCCTGGCGCGACGGTTGTCTGCGAAGCCGTCAAGCGTTCAAAGGGTTTGCAAGTGACGCGGATCGTCGACGTCGATGCGTCGACCGCCAAGCCGGCGGAGAAGGCGCCGCGTACGAACGGTGCCGCGGCACCGATCGATCGCGCGGGCGCCAGCTTCACCGGCGCCACGGTGAAATGGTTCAACACCGAAAAAGGCTTTGGTTTCGTCACGCCGGCCGACAGCCAGCGCGACGTGTTCGTCCACGTTGTGACGCTTCGCCGTGCCGGCATTCAGCAACTGGAGCCGGGCCAAGCGGTCGAAGTGCTGATCGCCGAAGGCCCCAAGGGCCCCCAGGCCGCCGACATCCGCCTCGGCTAATCGCCCACAATAGATTGCAGGCTCTCGCCGAATTGAAAGCGCGGCGAGAGGCGGCGTCTTGTCGCGCGTGGGGCACAGGGCTAAGGTCGCGCCGTGATGAACCGTTTTTGCCGCCTTGCGTTTTTGCTGCTGCTCTTGCCGCTCTGGGCGTTGATCGCCGTTGGCGCGGGCCTGCCCGGCATCGCCGCGGCACAGGAGCCGCCTGGCCTCGCCCAGTTCAAGACCGGCAGTCTGGTCATCCGCACCGCTGACGGCAAAACTCATCCCTTCAAGATCGAACTGGCGGCGACGCCGGCTGAGCGCGCTCAGGGGCTGATGTTCCGCCGCGCCCTGGCGCCCGATGCCGGCATGCTGTTCGATTTCGGCCGCAGCGAGCCCGTCGCCATGTGGATGGAGAACACTCTCATTCCGCTCGACATGCTGTTCATCGCCGCCGACGGCCGCGTGGTGAACATCGCCCAGCGCGCCGTGCCGATGGACCGCACGCCGATCCCTTCCAAGGGGCCGGTGAAGGGCGTGCTCGAGCTGCCGGGCGGCACCGCAGCGCGCCTCGGCCTCAAGCCGGGCGATACGGTCCAGCACGCGATGTTCGCACCCCTCAAATAGGGTTTCGGCCGGCTTCACGGCTCTTGCCCTGGGGGCGGGCGGGCACTAGGGTCTGGCCGCCGCAAAGGCCGGACGGGGTGTAGCTCAGCCTGGTAGAGCGCCAGCTTTGGGAGCTGGATGCCGGAGGTTCGAATCCTCTCGCCCCGACCACTTTTTTGAAGTTTTCCGCCGGTCTTGACCGCAAGGGCCGGTCGCGATACCGAATAAGCCAGCTTTTCGACCAAATCAGGACCGCGCCGTGAGCCAGACCGAATATCCGACCGATACCAGCGAAGCCGTCCAGGGCGGCCCGGTTGGTCGTATCTACCGTCCGGCCCGCAACGCCATGCAGCAGGGCAAGGCGCAGACGCGCCAGTGGCTGTTCGAGTTTGAGGCCGCCGCCCCCAAGACGCACGACCCGCTGATGGGCTGGATCTCGTCGGCCGACACGCGCGGTCAGGTCAAGCTGCGCTTCGACAGCAAGGACGAAGCGGTGGCCTACGCCAAGCGGCACGGCATTCCCTATCGGCTCGACGAGCCGAAGCAGGCGACGCTCAAAGCTAAAAGCTACGCCGCCAATTTCGCCTTCAATAGAGTCCGCTGATTTTCGACCGCCGCGCAGACGGGCCGGATCGGCGCGCACTGCGCGCCGGACTGCCGAGCGTTGTTTTTCTCGGTGAGCGCCCGTAGCTCAGCTGGATAGAGCACCTGCCTTCTAAGCCGGTGGTCGCAGGTTCGAATCCTGCCGGGCGCGCCAAGACTCCTCACAGTGCAATATATCCTACGGGAACTGTAAGGCAGCGTTACGGCGCCGATTTCATCAGTCCGCCGCACCCTCGGCGCAATCGCGCCATGATCTCCCGCTAAACCATCATTCATTCGAGGCGGCGTCTATCGCGCCTGCGTCGAACGGTGGTTTAGGCATCCACGAGACGATGCCCCTGGGAGACCCTGATGAAACCTGTTTCGTCTTTTCTCGCGAAAACCGTCCTGCTGGCCGCTGCCGGTCTCGGCTTGGCCGGCTGCGTTGCGCCGGAGCCTGTCGGCTATTACCCGCAGCAGACCTACTACAGCGCGCCAGGCTATTACTACCAGCCGTACTACGCGCCACGCCCGGCCTATAACAGCTACTACTTCTCCTATAGCAACCGCGACGATGATCGCGGCAGGCGCGGCGGCCGTGGCCGCGGCCATGGCGGGCACCACTGATCGCTGCGCGCGCGATAGAACGAGAAACGGCGCCGCCCGATGCGCGGCGCCGTTTTCCTCAGCAGTTCGCTCAAAGCGCGCCGAGATAATCCAGCTTGCCGATCTTGACTCCCTTGTGGCGCAAAATGCCGTAGGCGGTCGTGACATGGAAAAAGAAATTCGGCAGGCAGAATTTCAACAGGTAGCTGCGGCCGGTGAAGCTCATGCTGCCGGAGGGCAGGGGCACCTCGATGCTGCGCGTGATGGCGCTGGAGATCAGCGCCGGATCGACGCTGCGGATGAACGCCAATGTCTTGGCGATGCGCGCCTGCAATTGATCGAAGGTGGTTTCGGTGTCGGGATCGCTCGGCGGCTTCTGGCCGGCAAGGCGGGCAGTGCAAATCTTGGCAGCATCGGCGGCGCTCTGCACTTGGCGGGCCAAGCTGAACATGTCGGGGGCGAGGCGCGCCTCAATCAAACTTGCCGGATCGAGCTCCTGGCTCTTGGCATGCTCTTCGGCCTTGCGCAGTAGGTTCGCTAAGTTTTCCAGCGCATGGGCGAAGACCGGCGCCGAGGCTTCATAAAGATCGAAAGCGGATTCGGCAGCCGGATCGGAAACGGGCGCGGTCATGGAAACCTCTTGCTATGGGTGAAGACACGCCGCGATCGGCGCTCGCTTTAGATGAGGGCGCTTCGTAAGATATCAACTGTCAAAGATCATACAGCCTCGGCGATATCAGGACGCAGTATCGTGATAGAAACCTCCCCGTCATCCCCGCGCGGCGAGACCGCGCTACGCGCCATCGCCATGCCGGCGGATGCCAATCCGCACGGCGACATCTTCGGCGGCTGGCTCTTGTCGCAGATGGACTTGGCCGGCAGCAGCATCGCGACGCGGCGTGCCCATGGCCGCGTCGTCACCATCGCCGTCACCGAGATGATCTTTCACAAGCCGGTTTTTATCGGCGATGAAGTGACCTGCTACGCCGAGATCGCCAAGTCGGGCCGCACCTCGATCACCGTCAGTATCGAAAGCTGGGTGCGCCGGGCGCGCGGCGCCGACGCCGAGGAGATCAAAGTGACGGCCGGACTTTTCACCTACGTCGCCGTCGATCCCGACCGCAAGCCGCGAGCCTTACCCTAGGGAATATGGCCGTTTGGAGCCTATATCGGCAGGATTGGCCGCTTATAAGGCGATTCAACTAGGAAAAAAAACGGTTCGGCGATTGAACTTCGCGCGAATAGTGACGTTGTCTGGATGAACCAACTCACACGCAAGGTGCCCCATCATGCAGACCAAGATCATTAAGTCCGTTTTCGTTGCCCTGGCCCTTGCCGCGGCCGTTCCCGCTTGCTCGGCTATGGATGGTCGCCAGACCGCCGGGCAGTATGTCGATGACGCCAGCATCACCACCAAGGTGAAGGCGGCGTTCGTGGCCGACGAGAAGCTGAAGGCCCGTCAGATCAGCGTCGAGACCTTCAACCGTACCGTCCAGCTCAGCGGCTTCGTCGACTCGTCGTCGGAGAAGAACATGGCGACCGACGTGGCGCGCAAGGTCGAAGGCGTGCAGTCGGTGAAGAACAACCTGGTTGTTCGCTAAATCGCCTGATCGCTAAATCGTAAGACTGAACGAGGCGGCAGCGTACCCCGGCGCTGCCGCCTTTTTCATGCTCGCAATTTGAGAGATACGCCGTGCAACTCGTCACGATCCTCGGCTCGCTCGCCGCCATCGCCTCGACCGTCAGTTTTACGCCGCAGGCCTGGAAGATCATCCGCACGCGCGACACCGAAGCGATCTCGGCGCCGATGTATGCCCTCACGGTCGTGGGTTTCGCGCTATGGACGTGCTATGGGCTTTTGCTCGGCCAATGGCCGCTCATCGTCACCAACAGCATCTGCCTCGTGCTGTCCGGTTTCATCCTGATGATGAAGCTGCTGCTGCCGCGCAAACGCGACAAGGTCGCCGACGTGTTGGATCCCGAAGCTTAAGGGGCCGTCGAGGCCGGCAACGCCGCCTTGCCGCGAATCATGTCCGAGGCTTTTTCCGCCATCATCAGCACGCAGGCATTGATATGCGCCGACACCATGTCAGGCATGGCCGAGGCGTCGACCACGCGCAAGGATTCGACGCCGCGCACCTTCATCTGCGGGTCGAGCACGGCGTCGGGGCCGAGTCCCATGGCACAGGTGCCGGCCGGATGATGGGCGGTGATGGCCGTGCTTTTCAGGAAATTATCGATCTCCGCGTCGGTCTTGACGCTCGGGCCCGGCTTGGCCTCCTCGCCGCGGAATTTCGCCAGCGCGGGGTGGCTGCCAACCTCGCGTGCGATCTTGAAGCCTTGGCGGAAGGCCGGCAGGTCGGCGGGCGAGCTGAAGAAATTATAGACGATGCGCGGCGAGTCCTTGGGATCGGCCGAGCGCAGCAGCAGTTGGCCCCGGCTCTCGGGATGCAGCAGGGTGGGGCGTATGCCGTAACCGTCGAGATAGGGCTTTTTGATTCCGGGAAACCACATCTCGGCATTGCTCGGCAGGCCACGGAACATGAATTCGATGTCGGGCACCGCTAGTTCGGGGCGCGATTTGATGAAGGCATGGAGGCCGCCCGGCAGTGAGGTGGCCGGGCCGGTGCCGGTGAAGTAGGCGCGCAAGATGTTGAACGCCATGCGGTCGAACCGCATGTTGTCGCGAAACACGCTGGTGTTCTCGGGCCGCGTCCAGAAGATGATCGCCGCCAGGTGGTCTTGCAGATTCTGACCCACCGGCAGATCGACGACGGGGGCAATGCCGAAGCTGCGCAGCTCGTCGGCCGGGCCGATGCCCGAGAGCTTGAGAATTTGCGGGCTGTTGAAGGTGCCGCCGGAGACGATCACCTCGCGGTCGGCGTCGGCGCGCACGACACTGTTGCCTTTGAGATATTCGACGCCGACGGCGCGCGTGCCCTGCAGGATGACGCGCGTGGTGAGCGCGTGCGTGATCACCGTCAGGTTGCGGCGCTTCATCGCCGGTCGTAGGAAGGCGACGGCGGCGGAGCAGCGGCGGCCGTTCTTGATGGTGTATTGGCTGCGGCCGAAGCCTTCCTGGCGTTCGCCGTTGTAATCTTTCGTGTAGGGATAGCCGTTGGCTTCGCCGGCGGCGATCCAGGCGTCATAGAGAGGATCGTCGGTGGTCGCCCATTGCGTGCCGAGCGGCCCGTCGCCGCCGCGATAGGGATCGCTGCCGTCTTCCCAGCTTTCGCAACGCCGGAAATAGGGCAGCACCTCATGATAAGACCAGCCGAGCGCGCCCTTCTGCGCCCAGCGGTCGTAATCGCCGCGGTTGCCGCGCGTGTAGGCCATCGCGTTGACCGAGGAGGAGCCGCCGAGCACCTTGCCGCGCTTGGCGTCGATCGTGCGGTTTTGCAGGCTGGGCGTCGGTTCGGTGTCGTAACCCCAATCATGCCGGCGCGAGGCCAGCGTCTTACCGATACCGAGCGGGATATGGATCAGCGGGTCGAGATCGCGACCGCCGGCTTCGAGCAACAGCACGCGGCACGCGGGATCTTCGGTCAGGCGATTGGCCAGCACGCAGCCGGCCGATCCGGCGCCGACAATGACGTAATCGTATCCCGTGGTCTTGCTCATACCTGATCGCCTCGAATTGCTTTGTTCTTGATTGGGACAGGCCCGGACGAGGGCCACCAGCGACGCGCCGCTGAGCGGCTGTCCGATTGGCGAGGTCTGTCTTGTTTGGAAATTAGACCGGCTTTTCACCTTTGATGGTGACGCGCCTCATATGCCGGAGTTCTGCGGCGCTGAAGTCGGTGCGGGCATGCAGGGCACAGCGGTTGTCCCACAGAATGAGATCCTCACGCTGCCAGACATGTTCATAGACGAATTCTTTCCGCTCCAGATGCTCGAACAGATACATGAGCAGCTCTTCGCTCTCGGCGGTGTTCATGCCCTCGATTTGGGCGGTCATCAGGCGGCTGACATACAGCGCCTTTCGGCCAGTTTCCGGATGGGTCCTCACGATGGGATGAGACGCCTGCGGCACGCCGGGGCGAACGATGCCGCTGCGGGTCTCGCCATGTTCGTAATCATAGGCGTGAATCGCCTTGAGGCCGTCGACCTGCTCGCGAACCGCGCGCGGTAGCGTTTCGTAGGCATAGTAAGCATTGGCAAACATGGTATTGCCACCCGTGCTCGGAACCTCCATGGCGTAGAGCATGGTGGCGGCACAGGGTTGTTCCTGATGCGACTGATCCGAATGAAAATGCATCTCGCCGTCGGGATGCGAACCGACCAGCTGGCCGTTCTCGCGCATGTTGGACACGAACATCACTGCATCGTTGCCCTTGTTGTGATTGGTAGCGTCGGTCCGGGTGCGGCTCTTCAGCGGGCCGAACAGTTCGGCGAACCGCACTTGATCGTCTTGCGAGAGTTTTGGGCCACGAATCAGAAGTACGAGCTTTTCGAGCCAGACGGCGTGGATGGCCTCGAAGATCTCCGGCGCGATCGGTTGCGTCAGATCGACGCCGATGATTTCCGCCCCGAGAGTCGGGGTCAGATTACGGACCGCGAAAAATGCGCGCCCTGCTGCGCTGGCGCGTGGCGCATGTGAAGACAAGTCGGTCATCAGTGCCTCTTCTGGGTCGATAAATTGAGCGATCGGATCGCTTTGGTTTTGCCGGGACAATCAGACAATAGGTCAGCATGTGAATGCAAAGATAATCGTGCGGCGAGGGCTTTGGACCAGCCATCTGCCGGCCCCGTTTTGCCAAATGAAATAGAAGGCAAGTCGTCGGGCCATGATTTACTTATGCGGCCTGCCGTGTTGATGTAATCATGAGTAAAAGCCAGGGGCATGAACGACTGCTAAGCAAAGATGAAAATTCTGACCCGCGAATCGCAATGGCGAAGTGGGGGCCGCCGCAGCGACAATCGTTGGCGCATGAATTGCAAAGCGTGATGCTCTTAGCGAGTTTAGGGGAATCGCATATCGGCAAGATTCTTATGAAAGGGATTCTTAAAGCCAGTGTGCATGCAAAGGGGAAGATGATGGCTTTGTTGCGAAACCACATGCTTTTTGTTCTCGTGCCGACTGTTCTGATAACCACGCTTATGCCGCTCGCGGCCCGCGCTCAATCGATCGAGAAGTTTTACGCGGGCAAACAGATCGTGATTAATGTCGGGTCGTCGGCAGGCGGCGGCTACGATGGATTGGCCCGCCTGATGGCGCGCCACATCGGCAAGTTCATACCGGGAAAGCCCAGCGCCATCGTGCAAAACATGCCGGCCGCGGGCGGCTTGGTCGCCGCCAACCATTTTTATAATGTCGCAGCCAAGGACGGCAGCGTGATCGCTCTCCTGCAGCGCACGGCGATCATCGCCAAGCCGCTGATCGTGGAGAACGTCAATTTCGACGTTAAGAAGCTTCAGTGGATCGGCAGCCTTGCCAGCGAACCGGGCGTGCTCGTGGCCTGGCATACATCCCAGGTTGCGACGGCGCAGGATCTATTGACCAAAGAACTGATCGTCGGCGGCAATGGCGTGGCCAACGACACCGAATTGACGCCGAAGGTGATCAACGCCGTTCTGGGTACCAAGCTTAAGGTCATTTCCGGCTACCCTGGCATGACGGAGGTCTCGCTTTCCATGGAGCGCGGCGAAGTTGCCGGCATCACGGACTGGTCCTGGTCGAACGTGAAGCGCAATCCGCGTTATCTGCAGGACAATCTTGTGCGGGTGCTCATGCAGTTCGGCATCGAGCGTTCGCCAGATTTGCCGGACGTGCCGATCGCGCAGGATCTCGCCAAGAATCCGTCCGATAAGAGTCTTCTGTCGTTGTATTTCGCGCCGAAGGCCGTCGCGCGGCCGGTCGCCTATCCGCCCGGCGTGCCCGGCGAGCGGGTCGAAGCGATGCGTACCGCCTTCATGCAGATGGCCAAGGATCCGGAAGTCCTGGCCGAAGCGGAAAAGTCGGGCATCCCGCTCGATCCGTCCGATCACCGCTCGATTGAAAAGGTGGTCGATCTCGTTGAGGGCTCCTCGCCGGCCGTGATCGAGCGTTTGCGCGGGATTATCGCCAGCAAATAACCACGCGCTCGGGCCGAGGCTACGGCCTCGGCCTCAGGCCGCCGTCGAGGCCGGCAGTGGCGCCTTGCCGCGAATCATGTCCGAAGCTTTTTCCGCCATCATCAGCACGCAGGCATTGATGTGCGCGGAGACCATATCGGGCATGGCCGAGGCATCGACCACACGCAAGCGTTCGACGCCGCGCACCTTCATCTGCGGATCGAGCACGGCGTTGGGGCCGATGCCCATGGCGCAGGTGCCGGCCGGATGATGGGCGGTGATCGCCGTGGTCTTGAGGAAATTGTCGATCTCGGCGTCCGTTTGCACCTGCAAGCCCGGCTTGGTCTCTTCGCCGCGGAACGGGGCGAGGGCGGCATGGTTGCCGACTTCGCGCGCCATCTTGAAGCCCTGGCGGAAGGCCGGCAGGTCGGCGGGCGAGCTGAAGAAATTGTAGACGATGCGCGGCGGGTCCTTCGGATCGGTCGAGCGCAGCAGAATCTCGCCGCGACTTTCCGGATGCAGCAGCGTCGGGCGGATGCCGTAGCCGTCGGCATAGGCCTTCTTCCAGCCGGGAAACCATAGCTCGGCATGGCTCGGCAGGCCGCGGAACATGAATTCGATGTCGGGCACCGCCAGCTCGGGACGCGACTTGACGAAGGCGTGCAGCCCGCCCGGCACCACGGTGGCCGGCCCAGTGCCGGTGAAGAAGGCGCGCAGCATGTTGAAGGCCATGCGGTCGAACCGCATGTTGTCGCGAAACGCGCTGGTGTTATTCGGGCGCGACCAGAAGATCACGGTGGCGAGGTGATCCTGCAAATTCTTGCCGACCGGCAGGTCGATGACCGGCTGGATGCCGAATTCGCGCAGCTCGTCGGCCGGGCCGATGCCCGAGAGTTTGAGAATCTTCGGGCTGTTGAAGGTGCCGCCCGAGACGATCACTTCGCGATCGGCGTCGGCGCGGCGCAGATCGTTACCCTTGAGATATTCGACGCCGACGGCCCGTGTGCCCTGCAGGATCACGCGCGTGGTGAGCGCGCGGGTGACGACCGTGAGATTGGGCCGCTTCATCGCCGGGTGAAGAAAGGCGACAGCGGACGAGCAGCGGCGGCCGTTCTTGATGGTGTATTGGCTGCGGCCGAAGCCTTCCTGCTGGAGGCCGTTGTAGTCCTTGGTGTGGGGAAAGCCGTTGGCTTCGCCGGCTTTGATCCAAGCCTCGTAGAGCGGATCCTTGGTGCGGGCGAACTCCGTGTGCAGCGGACCGTTGCCGCCGCGATAGGGATCGTCGCCGCCTTCCCAGCGCTCGCAGCGCCGGAAGTAAGGCAGCACCTCGTGATAAGACCAGCCGAGCACGCCCTTTTGTGCCCAGCGGTCGTAATCGCCGCGGTTGCCGCGCGTATAGGCCATGACATTGACGGAGGACGAGCCGCCCAGCACCTTGCCGCGTTTGGCATCGACCTTGCGGTTCGCCAAAGCAGGATCCGGCTCGGTCTCGTAATGCCAGTCATGCAGGCCATACTCGTGCATCTTGCCGATGCCGAGCGGGATATGGATCAGCGGGTCGAGATCGCGGCCGCCGGCTTCGAGCAACAATACGCGGCAGGCGGGATCTTCGCTCAAGCGGTTCGCCAAAACGCAACCGGCCGATCCGGCGCCGACGATGATGTAGTCGTAGCCACTGCTCTTGCTCATAGCGCTGATTGCCCCGTCTCTTGTCGTTTGCGGCCAGTCCCCATTGAGATTTCTCTATAGCAGGGGCAGGGCAGATCCGCGAAGGCCCTTTCACGTAACAGCCTGATCCCTTTGGTAAAAATGAAACGGGCGCCGCGCTGTTGCGCGACGCCCGTTCCGAGGCTTATGCGGTGAGGCTTACTGAACGATGCGCCCTATTGAACAATCCGCCAGGAGCCGTCCGGCTGTTGGCAGGCCGTGCCGTAGGAGGCGATCTTCTGGCCGCCGACGATCGTCGTGCTCTGATACTCGCGGCAATATTGATTGCTCGGCTGGACATTGTTGGCAACGACTGGCGGCGCGTAGATGACCTGCGGCGGATCGGCATAGACCACCGTCGGCGGCGGCGCATAAATCACGCGCGGCGGCGGTTGGTAATAGCGCGGCGGCGGTGCGTAATAGACGACGCGCGGCGGCGGGCGATGATAGTGACGACCGTGATCCCAGCCCGGGCCGGGACGACCGTAATAGCCGCCGCTGCTATAGCCAAAGCTGAAGTTGTCAGCCTTGGCGGGCTGAGCAGTGGCGAGAGAGGCGGCGCCGGCAAGCGCCAGAACGAGAGCCGCGACTAGGCCACGCGACATGGCTTGATCCTCCAGGGCCGCCCCCGAGTCCGGCGAGACGCCAGACCTCACGGCCACGCTGTGAATCTTAACCGGGATCATGGCGCCAATATGGCAATTTTTGATGCTGCAACGCGACATCTAGGGGGGGTGCCGAGAGTTCCGCTGCCGTCTCTAGGGCTTCACAGGGTTATGCAAGGTTAAGCTTAACCCCGCTTTAATATTTATCATGCTGAAATAATGAAGAAATTTCGTCCTTTTCGGCCGAATAACGAGAGATGAATGGACGACAGCAGCAACCGTGGGGGCCCTTCTGGGCTCCAATGGACACGCATCAACCAGCAGGAGCTGGACCGCGTGCTGCGTTTGCATGAGCGCTTTTTGGCCGGACAAGTGAACGGCCAGCGTGCCCTGCTCAAATTCCACGACCTCACCGGTCTCGATCTGCGCAAGAGCGACCTGAGTCAAGCCGATCTCACTGGCGCGCTGCTCAAGCAATGCTGGATGGCCGAGTCG